>CAYGSQ010000014.1:16380-17422 GCA_964352435.1 uncultured Gammaproteobacteria bacterium
TCTGGATGTTATCGCCAGGCATGACCATTTCTGTGCCCTCAGGCAACTCAACCGCGCCCGTCACATCCGTCGTACGGAAGTAAAACTGCGGACGGTAACCTTTGAAGAACGGCGTGTGACGTCCACCTTCTTCTTTGGTCAGAATGTACACCTCAGCTTCGAACTTCGTGTGCGGTGTAATCGAACCGGGCTTGGCCAGAACCTGACCACGCTCAACGTCTTCACGCTTGGTACCACGCAGCAGCACGCCGACGTTGTCGCCCGCCATGCCCTGATCCAGCAGCTTGCGGAACATCTCAACACCCGTGCAGGTCGTCTTGACGGTGTCTTTGATACCGACAATCGCGACTTCGTCACCCACGTTCACGATGCCGCGCTCGATACGACCGGTCACAACCGTGCCACGACCCGAGATCGAGAACACATCTTCCACTGGCATCAAAAACGCACCGTCGATGGCACGTTCAGGCTCTGGGATGTAGCTGTCCATCGCCTCAACAATCTTGATCACCGCCGGCACACCAATGTCGCTGGTGTCGCCCTCCAGCGCCTTCAGTGCTGAACCGATGACAATCGGGGTGTCGTCGCCAGGAAACTCGTACGTCGACAGCAGGTCGCGCACTTCCATTTCCACCAGCTCCAACAGCTCTTCGTCATCGACCATGTCCGCTTTGTTCAGGAACACCACGATGTACGGCACGCCAACCTGACGGGCCAGCAGGATGTGCTCGCGCGTTTGCGGCATCGGACCGTCAGCGGCTGACACCACCAAAATCGCGCCATCCATCTGCGCCGCACCCGTGATCATGTTCTTCACGTAATCGGCGTGTCCCGGGCAGTCAACGTGTGCGTAGTGACGCACTTCGCTTTCGTACTCAACGTGCGCCGTCGCAATCGTGATACCACGCTCGCGCTCTTCCGGTGCGTTGTCGATCTGATCGAACGCCTTGTGCTCACCACCATATGTGTCCGCCATAACCTTGGTCAGCGCCGCCGTCAGCGTCGTCTTACCATGATCAACGTGGCCAATCGTTCCCACGTT
>CAYGSQ010000015.1:0-644 GCA_964352435.1 uncultured Gammaproteobacteria bacterium
TACGCGAAAGCGCTGGCCGCGTTGTCCCAGGCGGGCGTTTGCATCAGGCACTCGCCACATCGTGCGCCGGGCGTTGCCAGAGGCAGCGCACAGCGCTCACACCGGTGAGCGACAATCGGCAGCGCGGCGGCACAGGCCGCACACAAATTGTCGTGGGCCGCCGGGTCTTCGCAGACGACGCAACGTGCCAGATTGTGCAGCCAGTTTCGGATTGCGTAGCGCATCGCGTTACCATACGAGCGCTTGCCAAGCTGCGCCCGTGATGAAAGTGCGCAGATCGACCATAAATACCTGGCGCCAGATCACCACCATCATGAACGACGAATTACTCAACAATCCGTTCGCGTTGCGACCACAGGATGTCGCGCGCACCTTCTCACGCGCCGTCGACACGTATGCGGAGGCGGCGGTAACCGCGCGTGAAGCGCGTGCAGAGTTGCTCGCGCGTCTGGACGTCGTGGCGTGGCAACCCAAAGTGGTGCTCGATGCGGGCTGCGGCGACGGCGCTGCGCTTGGACCACTGCGCGAGCGTTACCCCGACGCAGCACTTTTGGCCGTTGATATTGCGCCCGCGATGGTCGAACGGGCAGCCAGCGTGTGTCCCGAGGCTGACGTTGCGCTGGCCGATGTGCACGCGTTGGCAC
>CAYGSQ010000015.1:654-17113 GCA_964352435.1 uncultured Gammaproteobacteria bacterium
GGTGTTTTCCAATCTGGTGCTGCCGTGGTGCATCGACAGCGAGCAGGTCTTGCGCGAATTTCGGCGCGTTTTGCGCCCTGGCGGGCTGCTGCATTTCTCGACCTTGGGGCCGGACTCGCTGATTGAGCTGCGCCGCGCGTTTGCCCGGGTCGACGACCTGGTCCATGTCCACTATTTTTTCGATATGCACGATGTGGGCGACGCGATGGCGCGCGCCGGTTTTGCCGAGCCGGTCATGGATGTGGATCTGCTCACGCTGACCTACGCGGATTTGCCGGCGATGATGGGGGATCTCAAGTCGGCCGGCTCCTCCAATCTGGCCCGCGGGCGGCGACGTAGTCTGACTGGCCGCGGACGTCTGGCGGCGCTTGCGCGTGCGTTCGAAGCGCGCGGCGTCGATGAACGTCTGCCCCTGACTTACGAGATCGTCTATGGCCAGGCGTGGGCTGCGCCGCAGCGACCGCAAAAGATGCTGCCAGACGGCACCGTCGCCGTCCCGTTCTCAAATCTGCGACGTGGTTCTCGTTAAGTACATCAATCTGCACTACATTCAGGGGTTTGACGCGCCGTGCACCGTTGCTCTTGCGCGGCGCGTCAATTAGAATGAATCGGTGGCGTAACACGTTGCGAAAGGCTCTACATCACGCCCCGATTCGGTCTGCGTCATTGCGGTTCTAAAACTAGTTTTTAGCCGGTATTCCAATGACCTGGCTCATTAGGGTTCGGTTACGGGAGCACAGGAGCAAGGCGTGGCAGCGCACAAGGAGCGGGTTTTCCACATCACACCAAATTTGTCGCTGACACCCCGTGGCGCCGTGCTGTTTTATCTGACAGTTCTGGCTGGCACGCTGGTGGTCTCGGGCGGCGTGGCATTGGCGGGCTTTTGGCCCGTGCTGCCATTTGCCGGATTTGAGCTGGCGCTTTTGGGCGGTGTGCTCTACACGATTCAGCGTCGCGGTCGCTACAAAGAAGTGCTGCGGATCGCCGATGAGAAAATCATCGTCGAAAAAGGCGAAAAAGCGGTGCAGGAAAGGGTAGAATTCGCCCGCCATTGGGCCACGGTCGAGGTTTCGCGGCGTGGTACGCCGACGAGCCGCCTAGCGATCAAGGCCCACGGCGAGCGCTGCGTGGTGGGTGAATGCCTCACCGAGACTGAACGACAGGGGCTCGCGCGACGTCTGGTGCAATGCATCGGACCTGTGAATACATCGCCACCCATTTAGTGGCGGGATTGAACGATAACGATCCGCGTTAAATCCGCGGGGAGAAAAACTCATGCAAAACCAGAATCTTCGTCATCGCCTTGCGCGCGCAACAGCCCTGATGGCTGCGCTCGCATCGCCCGTCGCGTGGGCCGATTGGGAGCTCAATATGCCCCGCGGCGTCACGGCGATCACCAACGAAGTGTACGACCTGCACATGCTGATCTTCTGGATCTGCGTGGTCATCGGGATCGTGGTGTTTGGTGCAATGTTCTATTCGATCATTTTCCACACCAAGAGCAAAAACCCGAAGCCGGCAACGTTCTCGCACAGCACGGCCGCAGAAATTATCTGGACGGCCATCCCGATCGTCATTTTGGTGGCCATGGCATTCCCGGCAGCCAAAACGCTGGTCGCGATTGAAGATGCGGGCAACCCGGACATGACCGTCAAGGTGACCGGCTACCAGTGGAAATGGCAGTACGAATATCTGGAAGAAGGCGTCAGCTTTTACAGCACGCTGGCACAGGACAGCAATACGGCGCGTCAGCTCAAGTCAGGCATCGATCCGGCGACCGTTGACAACTATCTGCTGGATGTCGACAACCCGCTGGTTGTGCCGGTGAACACCAAAGTACGCATCCTTTTGACCGCCAATGACGTGATTCACGCATGGTGGGTGCCCGAGTTGTCGGGTAAGCGCGATGCCATTCCCGGCTTTGTGAACCAGCTGTGGTTCAGCGCGGACAAAGTAGGTACCTATCGCGGCCAGTGCGCCGAGTTGTGCGGTTACGACCATGGCTTTATGCCGATCGTCGTTATCGTCAAAGAAGAAGCCGATTATCTGGCCTGGCTCGGTGAGCAAGGCGTCGAAAATCCGGCACAGTTTGCCAAGAACGCCCCTGACACCACGCCCGTCGCAACGACTGTTGCGTCCGACGCAGCTCGCTAGGCCGGGAGAGAATAGATATGAGCACACAAGCCGCATCACACGATCACCACGACGACGATCACGGGCCGGTAAAAGGCATCAAACGCTGGATTTTCGCCACCAACCACAAAGACATCGGGACCATGTACCTGCTGTTCTCGCTGGCAATGTTCATGATCGGTGGCCTGATGGCCATGATCATCCGACTCGAGCTGTTTCAGCCTGGCCTGCAGTTTATTGACCCGGGTTTCTACAACTCAATGGTCACCATGCATGCGCTCATCATGGTGTTCGGGGCGGTCATGCCCGCCACCGTGGGCTTGGCCAACTGGATGGTCCCGCTGATGATTGGCGCGCCGGACATGGCGCTGCCGCGGATGAACAACTGGAGCTTTTGGCTGCTGCCGGTCGCCTTTACCATTTTGATCTCGACTTTGTTTATGCCCGGTGGCGCGCCCGCTGCCGGCTGGACGATGTACCCGCCGATTGTGTTGCAGACGGGGCCCGCGTTCCCGTTCATGGTGCTGGCGGTGCACGTCATGGGTGTCTCATCCATTATGGGCTCCATCAACATTATTGTGACGGTCCTCAACATGCGTACGCCGGGCATGACCATGCTCAAAATGCCGCTGTTCGTCTGGACCTGGCTGATTACCGCCTACCTGCTGATTCTGGCTATTCCAGTGCTGGCCGGTGCCGTCACCATGCTTTTGACCGACCACTACGCCGCGACCAGTTTCTTTAACGCCGCCGGCGGCGGTGACCCGGTCATGTTCCAGCACATCTTCTGGTTCTTCGGGCACCCCGAGGTGTACATCATGATTCTGCCGGCGTTCGGCATCGTGTCGGAAATTATCCCGACCTTTGCGCGCAAGAAACTGTTCGGCTATTCGTCGATGGTCTACGCCACGGCCAGCATCGCGTTCCTGTCGTTCATCGTCTGGGCGCACCACATGTTCACGGTGGGCATGCCGCTCGCCGGCGAGCTGTTCTTCATGTTCTCGACCATGATGATCGCCGTGCCGACAGGCGTGAAAGTGTTCAACTGGGTCGCCACCATGTGGAAAGGTTCAATGACCTTTGAAACGCCGATGCTGTTCGCGCTGGCGTTTGTGTTCCTGTTTACTATCGGTGGTTTCTCCGGGCTCATGCTTGCGATTACACCGGTCGACTTCCAGTATCACGACACCTACTTTGTGGTGGCGCATTTCCACTACGTGCTGGTACCTGGAGCGGTGTTTGCCATCATGGCAGGCGTGTACTACTGGCTGCCAAAATGGACCGGCAACAAGCTCAACGAGACCACGGGTAAGTGGCACTTCTGGGTGGCCACCATTTCGATCAACGTCACGTTCTTCCCGCAGCACTTTTTGGGGCTGGCCGGCATGCCGCGTCGTATTCCGGATTACGCGGTGCAGTTCACTGACTTCAATGTCATCTCCAGTCTCGGCGCTTTTGTGTTTGGCCTTAGTAACCTGATGTTCATCTACAACATCTGGGCCAATGCACGTGGCGGCGAAAAAGCCACCGGTCGAGTCTGGGACGGCGCGCACGGTCTGGAATGGACGCTGCCTTCGCCGGCGCCCTACCACAGTTTTGAAGAGCCACCAGAGATGATCCTCGATGAAGAGGCTGAGTGGGAATCATCACGGTACGCAGACACCTGAGACCGGTGACTGAGCCCGTGATGTCAGAACAAGACAAAAAGCGACGCACTGTGCGCATGGCCGTAGGGCTTGGCGTTGTCGCGTTGCTGCTCTACGTCATGTACATCGTCTTCTTCTTTATGAATGCGGCGAACTAGTGAAGGCCAATCAAAAATTGGTGTTTGCGCTGAGCGGCATTGTCGTAGGCATGTTTGGTTTCGGCTATTTGCTGGTGCCCTTGTATGACGTTTTTTGCGACATCACCGGGCTCAACGGCAAGACGGCGACCGAGGCGGCGATTGTTACCGAAGCACCTGACGAGTCACGCTGGGTGCGGGTCGAATTTACCGGCTCGCTCAATCGCAGTGCGCCATGGGAGTTTCGGCCGATGGAGCCGTCAATGAAGGTGCGGCCTGGTAAGTCCTATGTGACCAACTATTACGCCCGCAGCCGGGTTGAGCGTGACGCGATTGGGCATGCGGTGCCGAGTGTCGCACCCGGCGTGGCCGCCAAGTACTTTTTAAAGACCGAGTGTTTTTGCTTTGAGGAACAGGCGTTCGGTCCGGGTGAAGAAAAAGAAATGCCGGTGCGTTTCATACTCGATCCCGATCTGCCACGTCACGTTGACGTGGTTACGCTTTCGTATACTTTTTTTGAAAAACAACTGGCGGCGACCGCCAACTGAGGATTAGACATGGCCAACGTGTCAGCGGAAAAATACTACGTCCCCCACGGTAGTCAGTGGCCGATCATCGGCTCTATTGCCCTGTTCCTGATTATGTTCGGGACCGGCATGTGGCTCAACGGCTGGGGTCTTGGCAAGGTTTTGGTCGGCGGCGGCTCGATCGCGATGCTGTACATGCTGTTTGGCTGGTTTGGTACCGTCATCCGCGAAAGCGTTGCAGGCATGTTCAACAAACAGGTCGACACGTCTTTCCGTATGGGCATGATCTGGTTCATTGCCTCGGAAGTCATGTTCTTCGCGGCGTTTTTTGGTGCGCTTTTTTATACGCGTCAGCTCGCCGTGCCGTGGCTGGGTGGAGAGGGCGCCAATTTCTGGACCAACGTACTGCTTTGGAGCGGTTTTGAGAACGGCTGGCCGTCCGCTGGACCAGCCAACCTGGGCGGTGGTTTCGAGGCGATGGCCTGGAATGGCTTGCCGCTAATCAACACCGCGCTGCTGTTGACATCCAGCGTCACGATTACGATCGCTCACCACGCGCTGCTGCGCAACGATCGGTTCTGGCTCAAGCTTGGTTTGTTCCTGACGTTTACGCTCGGCTTTATCTTTCTTTACGTGCAGGTCATTGAGTATGCGGAAGCCTACAATCACCTGAACCTCAAGCTAACCAGTGGTATTTACGGATCCACGTTCTTTATGTTGACCGGGTTTCATGGTCTGCACGTGACCCTGGGCTCCATCATGCTGGTGGTCATCTGGCTGCGCACGCTCAAAGGTCACTTTACGCCGGAAAGCCACTTTGGCTTTGAGGGCGTCGCCTGGTACTGGCACTTTGTCGACGTGGTTTGGCTGGGCCTGTTTTTCTTCGTCTACTTCTTGTAAACGCAGTGCGCCGGCCGCCGCGCGCGGCCGGTGTGTTTGAAGACTGGAATCGTGTCAGGGTGAATTAGGCAGGACACCGTGGGGCTGAACCCACCCAAGCTTGTAAAACACCATTAGCAGAACGAACAACCCAACGGACATTCCGATGCGGTAGGTCAGTGCGCGTGCCATGCCTTTGGGGTCGTTGCCACGCAGCATGTAGATCATTGCCGAGCCAAGACTGCCTATGATCAGCAGCAATAAAATGATGATGACGAGTTTGGGCATAGTGATCGCGCCGCTAGAAGGGTGCGCAAGTATATCGCGTTTGCGAACGGTGAACGACGATGCTCAGTCGATTTGAATTTCGCCCGTTGCCGTCATTGATCACGCTGGCCTTGCTGGCACTGCTGATCTGGCTGGGAACGTGGCAGCTGTCGCGGGCCGATGAGAAACGTGAAACGCTGCGTGCGTTTGATCAGGCGCAGCAAACGGTTGCGTGGCAGGACGTGAACAACGCGCCGCCGCGGTACACGCAGGTGGCCGTTCGCGGGCGTTACGATGAGGCCCATCAGGTATTGCTGGACGGCGTGCGCCGCCGCGGCCAGGCGGGTGTGGAAATATTGACGCCGCTGCGCACGGACAACGGCGCTACGGTGATGGTCAATCGCGGATGGATGCCGTGGGCGGGAAACCGAAGTGCACCAGCGACGCCGCCGGCGCCCAGTGATCCGGTCACCGTCACCGGGCGCGTGCGACCGTTTGCGCAGCCGGGTATGCGGCTGGGTGAGGGCAATGCATCAATCGCACAGACGTGGCCGCGGTTGGCCATTTACCCCAGCGGTGACGAAATTGCGCAGTGGCTTGGGACGACAATTTCGCCGGTGCTGGTGCTTCTGGATGCGCAGGCGCCGCACGGTTTTGAACGCGTGTGGCGCCCGGATGAGTTTCCACCGTCACGCCATGTGGGCTATGCGGTGCAGTGGTACAGCCTGGCCATCGCGTTGGTCGTTTTGTTTTTGATCGCGTGCAGAAAGCGCGCAGATGAAGGGGGCGGGCAGTGACCGCAGAGCAAAAAAAGGGCCGGCGACAGTTCATGGCGCTGGTAGTGATTTTTCTTGGGCCCGTCGTGGTTGCCGCCGCGCTGTATTTCGGTGGTGTTGATCTCACGCCACGCGGCAGTGTCGCGCACGGCGAGCTGGTCTCACCGATCGTCGAAATTCCGGTGGTCGAAAGTACCTTTCGCGGTGAATGGACACTGGCCGTCGTCGACCAGACCTGTGCCGAGTCCTGCCTTGAGACCCTGATCAAAATCCGTCAGGTACGCCTGGCGCTTGGTCGTGAGATGGACCGCATTGCCCGCGTGTTGGTGTTGACGGGCGATGATGTTTTGCCTGATGACGTCGTGCAGGGCCAGCCGGGTTTGGTGGTTTTCGACCAAGACTCACAAGTGACGCGCGACCTCGCTGCCAAATTTGGTGGCGATGCGGCGAACTCTTTGTATCTGATCGATCCACTGGGTAATTTGATGATGCGCTTTGAACGCGGCATCCCGCCCAAGGACTTGAAGACCGACCTCAAACGTTTGCTCAAGCTGTCGAGCATAGGCTAATGATCTGGTTTAACCGTCTCGCCGCCGCCGCCGCGGTACTCGCCTTTGTGGTCATTACGATGGGTGCCTGGGTGCGGCTGACTGACGCGGGCCTTGGTTGTCCCGACTGGCCGGGTTGCTTCGGGCAGCTTCTCGTTCCCGAGGGCGCACAGGATCTGGCCCGGGTAGCCAATGAATTTGGCGATGTGCAGGTCGAAACCGGCAAGGCCTGGCGCGAAATGATCCACCGTTATGCGGCGTCGACACTGGGTCTGTTTATCGTTGCGATGTCCATGCTCGCATGGCGCAATCGACGCGACCCAAGGCAACCGGTCGCGCTGCCCATTGCATTGGTTGGACTGGTGATTTTTCAGGGCATGCTGGGCATGTGGACGGTGACGCTGCTGTTGCAACCTGTGATTGTAATGGGACATCTGTTGGGCGGGATGACCATCCTGAGCTTATTGGTGTGGCTGGCGCTGACCACGCGCCGCGCAGTCGAGCCGCGTCCGTCAGGCAGCGGTCTGCGCACGCTGGCCGCCGTGGCCCTGATCGCAACTTTTGCGCAAATCGCGCTCGGTGGCTGGACCAGTACCCACTATGCGGCACTCGCCTGTCCCGATTTTCCGACCTGTCAGAATCAGTGGTGGCCGGACGCGGACTGGCGGGAGGGCTTCGTGCCGTGGCGGGGAATCGAGTCCAGTTTCGAGGGCGGCGTGCTGCTGCACCCCGCGAGAGTGGCGATCCACCTGACCCATCGCGTCGGAGCCGCGCTCGTGACGGCGCTCCTTTTGTGGTCGCTGTGGCGGATTATTGGCGCATTCGGCCGAGCAGCCTGGCGCCCGGTTGCGCTTACCGGCGGCGCATTGCTTGCGCAAATCGCCATCGGCGTGTCCATCGTCAAGTACGGCTTGCCGCTATGGCTTGGCGTCGCGCACAATGGTAATGCAGCACTGCTGTTGCTCGGCGTTTTGGGCCTGAGCTACGTGGTGCGATATCAACGAGTATGAGTGCGATGTGGGCCGATACATTTAATAGCTACTATCAACTGTGCAAGCCACGCGTCGTGGCGCTGATCGTCTTTACGGCGATCGCCGGCATGTTTCTGTCGACACCGGGCATGGTGCCGTGGATCCCGCTGCTGGTCGGTACGCTGGGTATTGCCCTGGCGTCCGCGTCGGCGGCTGCGATCAACCACGTGCTCGATGAAAAATTTGATGAGCGCATGGGGCGCACCAAAAATCGTCCATTGCCCACGAAGCAACTGAGCGCAACGCAGGCCACGCTGTTTGCCGTAGGCCTCGCCGCCATCTCGATGCTCATTCTGTCACTGTGGGTCAATCCGCTGACCGCAGTGCTGACGTTTTTTGCCCTGATTGGCTATGCGATCATTTACACGGCCTATCTGAAACACGCGACACCGCAGAACATCGTCATTGGTGGAGCGGCGGGTGCGGCGCCGCCGGTACTTGGCTGGGTGGCGATCACAGGTCACGTCCATCCCGATTCGCTGTTGCTGTTTCTGATCATCTTTGCGTGGACACCACCGCATTTTTGGGCGCTGGCGATTGCCAAACGCGATGACTACGCGAAGGCCGGTATTCCTATGCTGCCGGTCACCCACGGCGTGCGTCATACCACACTGCAAATTCTGTTCTACACCGTGCTTATGGTGGTCGTTACGATCCTGCCGTTTTTGACCGGCATGGGTGGGCTTTTGTATCTGGCGGCCGCGCTGATTCTTGGCGGCGTGTTTATCGCTAAAGCCTGGGTGTTGAATCGCACACCGCGCTACGATCTGGCCATGGGCCTGTTCGCCTATTCCATCACCTATCTCATGGTCCTGTTTGCGGTCATGCTGGTTGATCACTACCTGATGCCCGGCGGGCAGGTCTGAACGAACGCATGAATCGCTATCTGATTATTATTGGGCTGGTGCTCAGTCTGTTGCTCGGTGCTTACGCGTTGATACTGACCGGTGACACCGACGAGCGGCCCGTTGTGCGCGTGGCACCGGTGTCCGAGGCGCCGCGTGAAGTTGCCGCGCCGCCTGAGGTCGCGGTCGAGCCGGAGCCCGAGCAAGCGCCGCAGATTGTGGTCGAAAACCCGGATGCGGACGCTGACGACGTGCTGCGCATCGACCTGAGCGGCAACGCCAGCTTCTTTGCGCTGTTTGATGAACTGGGGATCGATAACGTTGAGGAGCGTCTGGGCAAATGGGGCATGGAGCGCGGCTATCCGCAGCTCGATGACCAGGGCAACCCGTTGCTGGACCAGCCGTACGAGCAGTACGACGACGACACTTTGCGCGCCTTTGCCGATGGCGAAGACATGTGGGCGCAACAAATTTTGGCCAAGCGCATTGCGCAAAAAGATCCGGCGCAAGCACTCGAGTGGTATCGCAAGGCGGCCGTCAACGGCTCGGTTAACGCCATGACGGAGATGGCACGGCTGTACCGCGACATGGCGTTTTCCGGCAAGAGTGGGGAAGCGAAGGCGGCACTTAACAAGGCTTACGGTGGCGACAACGCGTCCGATACGCTGGCGGTCACGGGCTACGCTTGGACCGCGGTCGCCGAACTGGCGGGTTGGGACCCATTGCGGGGTGGCATGACGGCCGGGTTTGTTGGCGCCAAGCTGACCGAGGCGCAAAAGGAAGAGGCGTGCGATCTGGCCACGTCCTTGTTTGAAGGCGTGTCAGGCGAGCGCAATGAGCGGGGCATGGGCGAGTACAATCAAAGTCCGCCGCCGGTCGTGTTTGATCCGGGAACCGTGGGTGGCACGGGTTGCGCGTCGAACGCTGCGCCGCGCTATCAGACTGAGTGTCGCGAAGTGCAGGTGAGCGTCAATGGGCAGGTCAGCCGGCTCTGGACCTGCGGTGAGTAGCACTGTCGATCATCCGATTCTGGAATCCCTGAACGACGCACAGCGCGAAGCGGTCAGCGCACCACTGGCGCCGGTGCTGGTTCTCGCCGGGGCGGGCAGCGGCAAGACGCGCGTGCTGATTCACCGCATTGCCTGGCTGATCGAGCGCGAGCGCGTGTCGCCGCATTCTCTGCTGGCCGTAACCTTTACCAATAAAGCTGCTACCGAGATGCGCGGGCGCCTTGAGCGACTGCTCTCGATGGATGCGCGTACCCTGTGGGTCGGCACGTTTCATGGGCTCGCACATCGCTTGCTGCGTATCCACTGGCGCGAAGCCGGTCTTATCCAGACCTTCCAGATCATGGACGGCGAGGATCAAAAGCGTTTTATCAAACGACTGCTCAAATCGCTTGGTCATGGCGATGGTGAATGGGACCCGAAAGAAGTCCGTGGTTTCATCAACAGCAACAAGAACGAGGCGCGCCGCCCGGCCGATTTGAGTCACGACAACGACCCGACGCGGCGCCAACTCATCGAATTTTACGGCGAGTACGAAACCGCCTGCGATCGCGCAGGTCTGGTCGATTTTGCGGAAATTCTGCTGCGTGCCTACGAGCTGTGGCAAAACAATCCGAACATTCTGGCGCACTACCGGCAGCGGTTTGGCCATATTCTGGTCGACGAGTTTCAAGATACCAATACGATACAGTACAACTGGATTCGCCTGCTGGCCGGCCAGGACGGGCTGCCGTTTGTGGTGGGCGACGATGACCAGTCGATTTACCGTTGGCGCGGTGCGCGCATCGAACACATTCGGCGTTTTCAAAAAGACTTTGCTAACGCACGCGTAGTGCGGCTCGAACAAAACTATCGTTCGACCGGCAATATTCTGGCCGCCGCCAATACGCTGATCGCGAACAACGGCTCGCGCATGGGTAAAAACCTGTGGACCGAAGACAGCGACGGCGATCCCATTCGCGTGTTTGGCGCGTTTAACGAGCGCGACGAAGCCGAATTTGTTCTGGGACGCATTAGCGAGTGGGTCGATGAAGGTGGCGCGCGCAGTGACGTCGCTATTTTGTACCGCTCGAACGCGCAGTCACGCGTGTTTGAAGAACGGCTTATCGGTATGGGTATTCCGTACCGGGTGTATGGCGGTCTGCGCTTTTTCGAACGCGCCGAAATTAAGGACGCGCTGGCCTATTTGCGCCTGATGAACAATCGCAATGACGATCTGTCGTTTGAGCGCGTCGTCAATCTGCCGACGCGCGGCATCGGCGCCAAAACCGTGGAAGTGATCCGCGACTACGCGCGCGCCAACGATACGTCCATGTGGGTGGGTGCAGGCGCACTGATCACCGACGGTTTGAGCAAACGCGCGGCATCTGCGCTGCACGGCTTTATGCAATTGGTCGAGGCCATGTCGGCCGATGCGCGCGACCTCGATTTGCACGAACAGGTCGACCACGCTATCGAGGCGAGTGATCTGATTCGGCATCATGAAAAAGATCGCACCGAAAAGGGCGAAGCGCGCGTCGAGAACTTGCGCGAACTGGTGAGTGCGGCGCGCGGTTTCGATCCCGATTCGGTGATCGATGAAGAAGAAATGGATCCGCTGACCGCGTTTCTTGCGCACGCGTCTTTGGAGGCGGGCGAAGGCCAGGGCGATGCCTGGGACGACTGTGTGCAACTGATGACCTTGCACAGTGCCAAGGGTCTGGAGTTTCCGCTGGTGTTTATGTCGGGCATGGAGGACGGCCTGTTTCCGCATCGCCGTTCCATCGCAGATGTTGACGGCCTCGAGGAAGAACGTCGGCTTTGTTACGTCGGCGCCACGCGTGCGATGGAGCGTCTGTACATGACCTACGCCGAGCAGCGGCGCCTCCACGGACAGGACAGCTACGGTCAACCGTCGCGCTTTATCAGCGAATTGCCGCCCGAACGACTGGAAGAAATACGTCCACATATCAAGGTGTCGCGGCCCGTCTACCGACCGCCATCTGCGGGCAATGGTCTGTCTGAGACGCTGCAGGGCTTCAAGCTGGGTCAGCGGGTCATGCATGCCAAATTTGGCGAGGGCGTAATCCTCGATTTTGGCGGACGTTCGCGCGTACAGGTGAATTTTGACGACGCGGGCACCAAAGAGCTCGATTTGACCTATGCGCGGTTGGAAACCCTATGAGACAGGCGTACCGTTAGCGCTCTATGAACATCATTATCCTCGGCGCCGGCCAGGTGGGATCCACCGTTGCATCCAGCCTGGTAAAAGAAGCGTCCAATGAAGTGACCATCGTGGATCGCGATCCCATGGTTCTGCGCGAACTGCAGGACCGGCTCGATATCCGCACGATTCAGGGCCATGCGTCGCACCCTGACGTGCTGGCATCTGCCGGTGCCGACGATGCGGACATTATCATCGCGTTAACCGACAGCGATGAAACGAACATGATCGCCTGCCAAGTCGCGTACACGCTCTATCACACACCCACCAAGATCGCGCGCATCCGCTCGGTCGAATATCTCGAGGCGGAAAAACTGTTTACGCAGGACGCGTTGCCGGTCGATGTCATCGTGTCGCCGGAAAAACTGGTCTGTGCGTACATTGAAAGGCTGATCAAATATCCCGGTGCGCTGCAGGTGCTCGAGTTTGCCGACGGCCGTATTCGGTTGGTCGGCTTGCGCGCGCACAAAGGCGGATTACTGGTCGGTCAGGCGTTGAGCAATCTGCCCGAGCATATTCCGGGTGTCGATACCCGTGTCGCCGCGATCTATCGCGAAGGCGCACCCTTAATGCCTGAAGGCGATACCGTTATTCAGGAAGGCGACGAAGTGTTTTTTATCGCCGCACGCAAAGACATCCGTGTAGTGATGAGCGAAATGCGCAAGCTCGAAAACCCGGTGCGACGCATTACGATTGCCGGTGGCGGCAACATTGGCTTGCAGTTGGCTCGCGCCCTGGAGCGCACCAATCAGGTCAAACTCATCGAACGCGATCGTACGCGGGCGCGCTATATTTCAGAGCAACTGGAAAAAACCGTCGTACTGCACGGCGACGCGGCAGACGAAGAGTTGCTGCTGGAAGAAAACATCGACCGGATGGACGTGTTTTGTGCGGTAACCAATGCCGAGGAAGCCAATATTTTGTCGGCCATGCTGGCCAAACGTCTCGGTGCACGCAAGGTGATGGCGCTGATCAATCGGCCGTCCTACGCCGAGTTGGTCGAGGCGGGAGAAATCGACATTGCACTGTCGCCGCAGCAGATTACGCTGGGCTCGCTGTTGGCGCACGTGCGGCGCGGTGACGTAGCCAAAGTGCATACATTGCGCCGAGGTGCCGCAGAGGCGCTCGAGGCGATTGCCCACGGTGATGTCAGCAGCTCCAAAGTGGTCGGACGCGCCATCGAAGACATCAAGCTGCCGCCGGGCGCCACGATCAGCGCCATCGTGCGCGGCGAGAAAGCGATTATCGCGCATCACGATACGGTGGTGGAAGCCGACGATCATGTTATTTTGTTCCTGACCGACCGCGCGCAAATCAACCAGGTCGAAAAGCTCTTCCAGGTCGGCGTGACCTTCGCCTGAGCTGACACCGAACCATGAACCTATATGTTGTCCAGCGCATCGTGGGTTTGTTGCTGATGATATTCAGCGTCACCATGCTGCCGCCGGTGGTGGTTGCTGCCATTTATCGTGACGGCGGATCGTTGGCATTTCTCGGAGGCTTTGGACTGACGCTGGCGACCGGGTTCATCATTTGGGCGCCCGTGCGCCGTGCAACGCTCGACATGCGCCTACGCGACGGCTTCCTTGTTGTGGCTGGTTTTTGGGTAGTGCTGGGTTTGTTTGGCGCCATCCCGCTCTATCTCTCCAAAGAGCCCGTGCTGACGTTTACCGATGCGGTATTCGAATCGATTTCGGGTCTCACGACCACCGGGGCGACGGTGCTTGTTGGTCTGGACAAGCTGCCGCATTCCATTTTGTTCTACCGCCAGCAACTGCAGTGGCTCGGCGGTATGGGGATCATCGTGCTGGCCGTTGCCATCCTGCCGATGCTGGGGGTGGGCGGTATGCAGCTGTATCGCGCGGAAACGCCCGGCCCCGTTAAAGACTCGAAAATGACACCGCGGGTGACCGAGACGGCCAAGGCGCTGTGGTACATCTATCTGGGCTTGACGCTGTTTTGCTGTGTTGCGTACTGGGCCGCCGGCATGACGGTGTTCGATGCGATTGGGCATGCGTTCAGCACGGTGGCCATCGGCGGCTTTTCCACCCATGACGCCAGCATCGGGTACTTCAACAACGTGGTCATCGAGATGATCGCGGTGGTCTTCATGTTTATCTCTGGCGTCAATTTTTCGCTGCATTTTCTGGCCTGGCGTGACGCGCGCGTGCGCGACTATTTTCGCGACCCGGAATTTCGTGCCTACACGTTTGTGCTGGGCAGCATGACGATCATTTTGTTTGCGGTGCTGTTTTATACGCAGCAGTACACATCCATCACGGAAGCCTTCACCAAGAGTATTTTTCAGGCCGTGTCGATTGGCACAACCACCGGTTTCACCACGGCCAACTATGCACTGTGGCCCGGCTTTTTGCCGTTGATGCTGGTTATGGCCAGTTTCATCGGCGGCTGTGCCGGGTCGACCGGCGGCGGCATGAAAGTGATTCGCTGGTTGCTGATCTACAAGCAGGGTGTGCGCGAAATTAATCGACTGGTGCACCCCAGCGCGCAGATTCCGGTCAAGCTCGGGCGTAAAGCCGTGCCGGACCGGGTGATCGATGCCGTGTGGGGGTTTTTCTCTGTTTACGCGGTGCTGTTTGCGTTGATGATCTTGCTGTTGATGTTTACGGGGCTTGATCAGGTCACCGCTTTTTCTGCGGTCGCGGCAAGTCTTAACAACCTTGGCCCCGGGCTTGGCGATGTGTCGTCCAACTTCGCATCCGTGCCGGATGGAGCCAAGTGGGTCTCGATGGGTGCCATGCTCCTCGGCCGTTTGGAAATCTTCACACTGCTGGTGCTGTTTTCGCCAGCGTTCTGGCGGCGCTAGGCTCGGGGCTGGATTCGCTCGCAGGCGCGGCGCCAAGTATCATTGGCGCCTGTTTCTTGCACACGAGCTTGTCCATGTCGAAAAAGCCAACGCCCGCCGCGGTCAGCCCGCACGTGCTCAACCACGAGTCGTGGAGCATTTTTCAAATCATCTCCGAGTTTGTTGAAGGCTACGAGCAGCTCTCTGCTGTGCAGCCGTCGGTCAGCGTGTTTGGTTCGGCGCGCAATGGGCCGGATGATCCCGACTATCAGCTAACTGAACGCATGTGCCGCATGTTGTCGGATGAGGGCTTTGCGGTCGTCACCGGAGGTGGCCCAGGCATCATGGAGGCCGGCAACAAGGGCGCACAGGCCGGCAAGTCGCTCAGCATTGGTCTCAACATTCAGTTACCGCGCGAGCAGACGCCCAACCCATACCAGGATTTGAGTTTGCACTACCGCCACTTTTTTTCGCGCAAAGTCATGTTTATCAAATATGCCTGTGCCCATGTGTGCATGCCCGGTGGTTTTGGCACGATGGATGAGCTGATGGAGATTTTGACGCTGGTCCAAACCGGCAAGTCGCGCAAAGTGCCGATCATTTTGGTGGGCTCAGATTTTTGGCGCGGGTTGCTCGACTGGTTTCGCACCGAACTTGCCGGCCGCGGCACCATCAAGCTTGAGGCGCTCGATCTGTTAAGCGTTGTCGATACCGCCGACGAGGTCATCGACGTGATCAAGGCCTTTGATAAAGCCTACGGCCTGGAAGCTACGGCGCGCGACCTTGAGATCATGCGCGGTCTGTAGCCATGTCTGACCGGCGCGACACCCTGGCGGCGCGTCTGCAGCGCGTGAGCGAGTGGACGGGACAGTGCGTTGCCTGGCTGTGTGTCCTGATGGTGCTGGCGACCTTTGTGGTGGTTGTGCTGCGCTATTTTTTCTCGCTGGGTTATATCTGGTTGCAGGAGATTGGCGTTTATCTGCATGCGCTCGTGTTCTTGCTGGGCGCGGCTTACACGCTGGCGCGGGACGAACATGTGCGGGTCGATATTTTTTATCGACGTATGAGCACGCAAGCGCGACGCCGCGTCGACGTCTGGGGCACCGTGCTGTTGTTGCTGCCGACGATCGCGGTCATTGGCTGGACGTCGTGGGATTACGTGCTGCGCGCGTGGATTGATCACGAGTCGTCGCATCAGACCGGCGGCTTGCCCTATCCGTTTGTCCCGCTATTGAAGTCGGCGATTTTGATCGCCGTGCTGTTGCTCGCGATTCAAGCCCTGGCGTGGCTGTTGCGAGGTGGGCCGGCGACCACTGACCGCGAGCACCGGGGTCACGAGCTGTGAAAGCCTTCTTGCCGCTCACGCTTTTCGTCGTCGCCATTGCCATGCTCATGTTTGGTTTTCCTGTCGCGTTTACGCTTGCGGGCGTGGCGCTGATCATGGCGGGCATCGGTGTCCTGACCGGTACATTCGACCCCTCACTCCTGGGCGCCATTCCCAGCCGCCTGTTCGGCGGCACGATGACCAATGAGCTGCTGGTTGCCGTGCCCATTTTCGTATTCATGGGAGTCGTGCTTGAGCGCGCCAGGATTGCCGAGGCGCTGCTTGATACGCTGGGTCTGCTGCTCGGTCGGCTGCGCGGCGGCATGGCCA
>CAYGSQ010000016.1:0-9773 GCA_964352435.1 uncultured Gammaproteobacteria bacterium
GGTTAACGTTACGCTGGACGACGGCAACTCGCTGCTTGAGAACAAACGGGTCAGTAGCTTTACCAACGACGA
The DNA here is from genome assembly GCA_964352435.1 of uncultured Gammaproteobacteria bacterium. GTDB lineage: Bacteria > Pseudomonadota > Gammaproteobacteria > Steroidobacterales > JBCCMA01 > JBCCMA01. The sequence continues at coordinate 73 of CAYGSQ010000016.1, forward strand.
AGAGCTCTTTCTGATTCCCGAGGCAAAAGACATTTTCCCGTTTCTGTTAGAAGACAAGCTTGTGGCGGGCGGTGCAGTATTCCAGGCGGCCCCCGCCTACCTGGAGCAAGTCAGCCATGATGGCAACCTGATCACCGGACAGAACCCGTGGTCCGTGTGGCCGCTGGCTGAGGCCATGATCGTACAGTTGGGGTACACGCCCATTCCAAGACAGATCACCGGCGACGAGAACAGCGTTGCGATACTGGCCGCGTATCAGGAACTGGGCTTTGCACAGGCGCGGGAACAAATGCGCTCACTGATCAGTCATCAGGGTGCGAACGTGAATCGCAATCTGATTGCCATGCACGGCATCGTTGCCGCGATGCGCGGCAATCCGATCAAATCGATCGAGCACGTCAGACTTGTGGCCGCAGCGAAACGTCTGCAGAGTCAGTAACAAAGCGTCTTGCCGATCGCCACTAACGTAGTGGCGTTTCGGCTGCCCGTCCTCTCAAATTATCATTGGACAACGGAGCTCATCTTGCCCCAGGAGCAATGGGGTAACAGCGGTAAATTTTAGGCTGCCCCCTTAGTCTTCTTCAGACACAGAGCGCAGTTGTTCCGACACCCGCTCAGACCATTCGCGAATGTCCGGATTGGGGTCATCACGAAACGCACTGACCGCACCAAGCGCACGCGGATCACCGATGTCGCCCAACGCGCGCAACGCCCATTCCCGAACCTCAGCGTCGCGGTCTTGCAGGGTGCCAATCAATCCGTCGACCGCCGTCGCATTCCCAAGGTCACCCAGTGACCGCGCCGACCATTCACGCACACTTGCATTTTGATGCGTCAAGGACTGCACCAGTGCATCGACGGCGTCTTGATTACCAATGCCACCCAAACTACGCGCCGCCCATTCACCGACCTCGCCTTGCGGGTCATTGAGCGCCACGGCCAGCGCGGGCAACGCGCCGGGATCGCCGATGTCGCCCAACGAACGCGCCGCCCATTCGCGAACATGGGTATCCGGATCACCCAACGCGTTGACCAATGCAGGCAGCACCTGCGGATCATGCTGGTTAGCAAGCGCCTTGGCCGCCGCCGCACGATTGAGTGGCGAGTCCGAATGCAATGCATCCAGCAGGTCATAAAGTGTCAGGCCATCCGTCGGATCAGTATCCAGCACGGCATGTTTGTCGAACAACACGCTATCGGAATTGTAGGCCGCGAATAATTCGGCGTCGCGGGCCAGTGGCGCCAACACCGGCGCCGGCGCGGCCACGGGCGACGGTGGAATCGACGCGTTAATAGCAGCGGGCGGCGCAGGCGCAACCGGTTCCCGCTCACTTATGACTGGTACCGCAGGCGGTTGCGGCGCGCGTGCCGGCTGCTGTCGATCCAGCGCCAATGCAGCGATCGGTAACAAGGCTGCCACACTCAATGCAACAATGCTGCCGCGGGCGAATTGCGACAGCGCACCGCGTTGGCGGGAACGATCCATAATCGACATCATGCGTATCTCCAGGTCAGAGCGGCGTGCCATACATGGGCACGGTACGGCGGCCGACTGACAGTCGACCGAGGTTTGCAGCAAGCACTGCGCGTAATCAGCCGGTGCGCTACCCGTTGCAATGACCATGTCATCACAGGCGCGCTCGCGCTCGATGATTAACGTGCGGCGTGCGAGCCAAACAAGTGGGTTAAACCAGTGAACGATGCACGCGACCCGGCATATCCATTCGCACAACAAATCGTTGCGCTTGATGTGCGCCAGCTCGTGCAGCAAGACGTTGCGCCGGCGCCCTGGCGTCCATTGCTCCGCCTCGAGCGGTAACAGCACAATTGATCGCCGCACCCCGAAGGTCATCGGCATGATTGAGTCAGGATGAAGACGCAGCGCGACGTTGCGACGCACGCCGAGTTGCTGACGCGCATCGGCCAGTAAACTCAACCACGACGTATCGGTCAGCGCCACTGATTGCTGGTATAGCAAACGCAATTGATATACCGACAGTGCGGTGCGCGCGAGCAGCACAAACATGCCGGCAAGCCATGCCCGTAGCAACCACCGAGGCCAGTCCACACGCGTTGCGATACTCACTACTGACGGGCGCACGGGATGCAGCACAACAGATTTGCCAGAACGCTCAATATTGGTTGGGACGGCAGCCACGGTGCCCGGGTCGATGGGTGCCGCCAGCGTCCGCGTGACGCTGGCTGGGGGTGCAACCAAATTCGGCAGCACCTGCCAACGCGGCAGGGCTAACGAGACCATGGGCAGCAACAGCACCGCGATCAGCGACGACAACACAACCGTAAAGCGCAGCGCCGACGAGTGTCGCGGCAAACAGCGCAACGCGAGCAAAGCAAGGGCAATCAGCATGCTCGCTTTGGCGGCGAGGGACAGCAGCTCACCGCTGGCCAGATAGCTTTGGAAACTATTCATCGTTAGCTACCCTCATCATCTTGAGCGCGTGTCAAAGCACGCAAGCGCGCCAGCTCGTCGTCGTCAATTGCCGCCGACGGATTCGCCAGATGCGCGGCAACGGCGCCGCTGAGCGAGCCGCCAAAAAATGTGTCCAGCACCTGCCGCAACGCAGGAATGGCGGCCTCCGCGCGGTCGAGCACCGGCGTGTAGACATTGCGCCGCCCCGCCTGCGACTGACTAACAACCCCTTTGTCGACCAGAATCCGCAACAGCGTGCGCAGCGCCGTATCGCTGGGCGCCTGGCTGATGTTGCCGGCGATATCCGCGATGGTGCTGCTGCCATCGCGATAGAGCACGGTCATGATCTGATGCTCGCGCTTTGTCAGCGCCTGCGGACCCTTTTGCTTCTTCATTCTGGTCACTCCAAAGTATGCGCTAATTATTTAGCGCTAATTTTTTGGCGCTGTCAAGTGACCCGCCTTTTTTGCCTTTGCCCTGCCGTTGAATTGGAGGACGCACCCCCGTTGGATGCGCCCAATTGCGACATCGCTTGAACGCTTAAAACCCCGCAATTTTTCACTTCGCGCTATTATTCATCGATGAAACTGGCAAAGTGGGTCACGCGGTGGTGGTCGCGAAGCAAAGAACAATCAAAACCCCGCTCAACATTTCAGCGCGTGGTGCGTGGACTGGGCTTGGCGGCCACGACCTTTGTTCTCGTGACCGCGTTTAGCGTCCTTGCATTGCGCTGGTTCGACCCGCCAGTCACGATGTTTATGCTCGTGCACAATCAACAACCACTCGCAAAAACCAGGCATGACTGGCTGCCACGACGTGCTTTGGGCGACGCCTGCGCATTGACGGTAATGGCGGCCGAGGATCAGAATTTCCCGGAACACCATGGTGTGGATTTCGGCGCGATCGCCAAAGCTCTGGAAGATCAGGAACGCGAAGGTCGACTGCGCGGGGCATCCGGGATTTCACAACAGCTGGCCAAGAATCTGTTCCTGTGGCCGGGTCGCAGTTTGCTGCGCAAGGGACTGGAGGCCTATCTTGCGATGGTGCTGGATCTTCTTCTACCCAAGGCGCGTATCCTTGAGCTGTATCTAAATGTCGTTGAGCTTGGGCCCGGCATCTACGGCGTCACCGCCGCATCGCGGCACTACTTTGGACGCGAGCCAGCCAGCCTGTCGCTCGCTGACGCGGCGTTGCTCGCCGCCGTGTTGCCCAACCCCAACCGATTGCGGGTGGCCGATCCGTCAGATTACGTGCGTTCACGTCAAGCGTGGATCGAAGGGCAGGCCACGCGACTGCAGCGCGAAGGCTGGCTGCAGTCTATTGGTTGGTAATCGGTCAGATCACCGTTGAAATCTGTGGGCCCACCGGGCCCACAGACCCGGTTCTTACAGAGACTTCAAGAACGCAAGGACTGCGTTTTGGTCGCTCTGGCTCATGCTGGCAAAGGCCTGCCTGGACGCTTCACCCTCACCGCCGTGCCACAAAATAGCTTCCGTGAGCGTGCGTGCCCGACCATCGTGCAAATAGGCCTCGCCCTCACTGACCCCTGCGGTCAAGCCAATTCCCCACAACGGCGCGGTGCGCCATTCGGCACCCGATGCTTCACCTTCACCCAGCGTGGATGCGAGGCCGGGACCCATGTCGTGCAGCAACAGGTCGGTATAGGGATGGATGGTCTGATCACGCAGTTCGGCATGCGGGTGATACGGCGAGGTTTGCAGCGTGTCGGTGTGACAACCTGTGCAACCTGCACTACCAAACAATGCTTCGCCCTGCAGGGCCACCGGATTTTCGAGATCACGGCGTGCGCGGACGCCCAGAAGCGATACGTACGCCGCAAGTTTGTCCACATTGTTTTCAGACAGTTCGATATTGCTGGTGCCGCAGTCGAACTGCGATACACCGCAATCGGGGTTGGGCCGTGACGCCGTCATGACACCTATATCGGTGTTCAGTGCCGCCGCGACCTGATGGCGCACGCTGGCTTCACCTGCCTTCCAACCGAAACGTCCAACACGTGACTGCCCGGTGACCGGGTCGGTGACCAACTGCAGGCGACCGGAAATGCCGTCGCTGTTGTCGTCATTCGGATCGGCCAGTGCCTCGATGTCGGCCTCGACGATCGCCTCCAGCAAACCAATGCCTACCAGTTGCGGCGCGATGCGTGCCGAAAACTGAGCGGGCGGGCTGGGTGCGAATGCAAAGTTTGGCGAACGCAGACCATTACTTTCAGTCCAGCTCTCGAGACTCACGCTGCCCTCGGTGTTCGGTCCCGTGGACAGAGGTTGCAGTACGGCGCCCATAAACGGGTCCGGGTTGCCGTTCTCATCGCCCACTTTAACCACGTAACGACGCAATGGAGAGTTGGTCTGCGGCGGCAGCGCACGACCGTTACGGACATGGCAAGCCACACAAGAACGGTTCACGTAGTTGGTACCAAGCAGCCCGGACAGCTCTTCGAAACTGGCGTTTTCAGGCGATTCGTTATGCGAGCCGTCACCAAAATCGGTGTGATGCACACGGCGCCCCAATACGAAATTCTGCCCGTTAATATTCGACAGATTGGTCGCCATTTGAATGAAGTTGTTGTCCGGCTCGTCGGAGTACTGATAGCTAAGCGTTGTACCGCCGGCGATCATGCCCGCCTCGGGCATTGGCGACGGATTCAACGCGGCGTTCGCGGCGCGCCACGGCATAACCCCCTGACCTACGACGTAGAGTATGGCGGTACCGTAATAGTTGTCGCGCCCGTTGGGTGTACCGGTCAGGAACTGGCTCAGTTCAAACTCAACCAGATCGCCCACTTTCAGGGGCATCCCCGTCAGCGGATTAAAGCTCGTGTTGCGCGTATAGTGCCGACGGGTTTCTCCCGGCACATCGAGGCTCGGCACCGCAGTCATGATGCCGTTGCCCGCGTAAACTGCGGCAACAAGATGATAGAAGCGCAATTCAGCTTCCGTTGGGCTCACCGGCCACTCGGTCGTAACGTTAAGCGTCAGCGTGTCGCCGCCGCGGCCGATGGTGTCGACAATCTCGATCTCGGCCGTGCGATGTTCCCAATAAAACGACAGATAGTGATCGTAGGCCTGGAACTGGGATTCACGTGCATGTCGGTCGCGTGCGCGGTCAGACATGCGGGTGATCAGTGCCGTTGGCGTGACCGTCTGCAGCTCGGGCTCAAGCACCGTGCTGCTGTCGTACAGCGGATCGTAGGTCTGCGTGTACGGCACGAGCCACCACACGCCGCCTTGCCCTTGTCCGTTCGTGTCGCCAGCCGCCGCGTCGCCCACGAAGAAATACAGTGGCCGACCTTCATAGGCGGCTTGCTTGGTGCCGTCATCACGCGTGATGGTCGACAGACGCGACGCGCCGGTCGCAACGCCATCGGTCACCAGTACGGGAGGCCAGTTAGCCGCGCAACCGCCGTTACAGTTGCTGCCGGTCGCGCCCAGGTCATTATCAAATACGTACAGTGCAAAGCCCGGGTTCGATGAATCGTCACCACCAACCAAAATGCCGTTACTTGCCTTGACTTCATTGCCCGGCTCGACGAACACACAACCGTCGGCATCAACGATGCTGCCCGGTGGCGTATCGGGGCACAGATCCAGCGCGTCAACCACACCGTCATTATCGGCATCAACGTCGATACCGATGCCTGCGTTCGCATCGCCAAACACGTCCATCTCCCAAATCGAGTAGCCGTAAGTGTTGCCCACACTTCTGGTCTGACCGTTCATCCGCAGGTAGCGGTAGGTCGCCGACAATTCGATCACGTCGGTGCGATCGCCAAATTGACCACCGGATTGCGTCGACAGCGTTACCCAGTCAACACCATCGCTTGAACCGTCAATGGTATAGGTCGCCGCGTTGGCCGCTTCCCAGTGAATATCCACGCGCTCAATCGGATAACTGCTTGCCAGATCTACAACGAGAATACCCGGGTCGACGCCGTGTACCGATTCCCAACGTGTGTTCGGGTTGTTGTCGACGGCTCGCGAGGCGGGTCGCAAGTTTGAAATCGACGTTGCCGTTGCCGGAAGTTCGCTGGCCGTATTGCAGGTCGTGAACTGGCCGCTTGGGCCCGGTGGCTGGAAGAACAAGGATCGAAGCACACCAAGATCGACCACGTTCACGTTGTTGTCACCGTTAAAATCCGCATCGGCATCGCTGGTGAAGAACACTGAGCGTAAAATTCCAAGATCGACCACATTAACTATGCAGTCGTTGTTCAAGTCGGCGTCGCAGCGATTGCCAATGCCGTCGTCATCCGTGTCTCGTTGATCGGCGTTAGCGATCGCACGACAATTGTCGATGGCGTCATCGACGGCATCACCGTCCGTGTCGACGGCGTAGGCAATTGAGGTGGCAAAAATCAGTGCAGCGATGGCCGCCGCTTGCTTAACAATGTTCGTTTGCATCGTTTTCTCGTATGACGGATGAATAGGTACTAACGCCTAGATCTTACGCATACTTGACAACGTTGTCATCCAATGGCGGCCGGTGCACATGATCAAAGATGGTGCGGTGCTCAATACGTGACCAATTTATTGTTAAATAGTTGAATTTGGCCCACGCCAAAGACTTTTGTTATGGACGGCTCGCCAGTGCGCCTGGACCGGGGAGCAACAGGCATCCGCTGCGCGTGAGAGTGGTTGCGGCTTACTTTGTTCGTTATGAGCTTCATACCGTTGATTCTGATCGCTGGAACCCGCGTCAAAATCGTGCAAAGGATTCTGAAAAATCCCGACTTGGGGTACGCTTGACGCAAAATATCGTTGTGTCGTCACACCACGGTCTCGTTGACATAAAGCAAAACAGGTATCCCATTGTGAACAAGATGCTACTCACCGCAGCACTTTTAATAACGCTCAGCGCCTGCAGCCCACAAGCACCCACAGCAACCACACAATCCCCTGCTACCGAATCATCCCTGCATTCGGGTTTGCTGCTCGACAATATGAATCTCGGCGTTCGCCCGGGTAACGACTTCAATGCATTCGTCAACGGCACCTGGATCGACAATACCGACATCCCCGGAGACAAACAGGGTTACGGTATTGGGACGATTTTGCGCGACCAGTCTCAGGACCACGTCAAAGCAATTATTGAAGAATCGGCTACCGGCGACTTCGTAAAAGGCACAGACGAACAAAAGGTCGGCGATCTGTTCTCCTCGTATATGGATGTCGCGACGCGCAACCGTCTGGGCACCACGCCGTTGAAAAGTGACTTCGAGCGCATCGATGCTTTGAGCAGTCCCGAGGAACTTGCGGTGTATTTTGCTGAGGCCAACAAGGCCGGTATGAACATGCCGTTTGCATTAGCGCAGTACGTCGACTTCAAAGACCCGAACACCTACATGATGTACACATGGCAAGGTGGACTGGGCCTGCCCGATCGCGAGTTTTATTTTCCCGCAGATGAGAAAGCGCAGGTCATCCGCAGCAAATACGTCGAGCACATTGAAAAAATGTTCGAGCTGGCTGACTTGCCGGACGCTGAGGATTCCGCGCAGTCCATCATGGCACTTGAAGTCGCGCTGGCCACCGAACATATGAAAAAAGAACAGACGCGAAACATGGTCGCGCTGTACAACAAAATCCCGACACAAGATCTCAGCGACATCATGCCGAACTTTGCCTGGGGCGCCTTCTTGTCTGAAGCGGGCATCGCTGACATTGACGGCGTCGTCGTGACCCAAATCGATTACATGAAAGCGCTGGACGACATCATGCAGCGCACGCCGATCGATACATGGAAGACCTACCTCAAATGGTCGGTACTCAACGCATCGTCAAATATGCTCAGTGAAGCACTCGACCAACAGAACTTTGAATTCTATTCAAAGACGTTACGCGGCGTCGAGGAGCAGCGGCCATTGTGGCGCCGTGGCGTCGACATCGTAAACGGTACGCTGGGTGAGGTGGTTGGCAAGGTCTACGTTTCACGTCATTTCCCGCCCGAAGCCAAGGCCAAAATGCAGGAGCTTGTCGTCAACCTGATCAAGGCCTACGAGATCAGTATTCAGGAACTCGACTGGATGGGTGACGATACCAAGGAACAGGCTCTGGACAAGCTGAGCAAATTTACGCCGAAGATTGGCTACCCCGACAATTGGAAAGACTATACGGCGCTCGACATTGAACGCGACGATCTGGTGGGCAACATGCGACGTTCCGCACGCTTCGTCTACGACCAGAATCTGGCGCGGCAAAAAGGACCGGTTGATCGTGGTGAGTGGGCTATGACGCCACAAACAGTCAATGCCTACTACAACCCGCCGCTCAACGAAATTGTGTTTCCGGCCGCCATCTTGCAACCGCCCTACTTCGATCTCAATGCCGAAGACGCCGTGAACTACGGCTCTATTGGCGCCGTTATCGGTCATGAGATCGGCCACGGGTTTGACGACTCGGGCAGCACGTTTGACGGTGATGGCGTATTGCGTAATTGGTGGACAGAGGAAGACGGCGCCGAATTCAAAGCCCGCACCGCGAAGCTGGTCGACCAGTATTCTGCATTCAAGCCCTTTGACGACTTGAGCGTTAACGGCGAATTTACGCTGGGCGAAAACATCGGCGATCTGGGCGGACTGAGCATCGGACTCAAAGCCTATGCGCTGTCACTGAACGGTGATGAGTCGCCAGTGATGGACGGCTATACCGGACTGCAGCGTGTCTTTCTGGGCTACGGCCAAAGCTGGCGCTACAAATATCGCGACGAAGCGCTGCGTCATCAAATCAACACGGACCCGCATTCGCCCAGAATGTATCGCGTCAATGGCGTGGTGCGCAACGTCCCCGAATTCTATGAAGCGTTTGATATAGCGGCCAGCGACACGCTGTTTTTGCCTGCCGAGGAGCGCGTGAAAATCTGGTAGTCCTTGATAAATCAGGGGACAGGCCCGCTGCTGTCCCCTGTTTGAGGGTCCGCTATACTGGTAGCCCAATCCAGATTGGGCGGACTCGTGCGCCTGGTTGGCGCGGACCGCAGTTTGCGTGCGGCGCCCTACATCGACACCACCAGCGCGATCACGATCAACTCGCTCAACGGCAATTTTTCCTACGGCATGTCGACCCTCGTTGCGTACGGCCTGCGCAATCCTTACCGCATCAGCGTATGCGCCTGAGACAGGGTTCCTCGCATCATCGGTTGACAGCGCTCTTCCGCTGCTGGACCCAAGCGAGCGTGCAATCTACGCATCGCTCTTTGCCGGGTTTGGACACAGTGGCTGGTTGCCGGGATTTCAAAGCCAGGCTCGCTACTA
>CAYGSQ010000016.1:9783-17108 GCA_964352435.1 uncultured Gammaproteobacteria bacterium
GTTTGGACACAGTGGCTGCTCAAATACATGACGCATTGCTGGACTTTTTGCGCCGACCGTAAAGCCCCGCACTGGCGCCCATGCGCGGCTCAGATCGCACGTGCCAACTAGCCGCCCTGCTTGGCCGGCGTCCAGTCACAGCCTGCGCACTGTGGATCGATGTCTGCTTGTTTCAGAACGTCGAGAATGAAACTGGTCCACGTCTCGTTAGGCGTCCATACGGCATTCATTTCTGCTTTGGCCTGCGCAACCGATATGTCTTGATAGATGACCCGATAGAGCATCGCAAACGCGGTCGCGCGGTAATTCAACTGGCAGTGCAGCAGCGTTGATTTTGTCGTGTCCTGATTGACCACGCCGGCAAACAGCGCGAAATCAGATGCGAGCGGCGCATTCCATTCGACCGGGATGTGTATGTACTCAAGCCCCAGTTTTTTGGCGAGGCGGTCTTCGTGCGCAAGTGAACGCTCGTGATCGCTGTAGGCAATGTAGACCACGCGTTGCAGTCCGTCATCGCGCAGGGCCGACAATTGTTCCGCCGTGGGCTGACCGCTGCTGGACAACGCGGGGGAGTAGCGCACGAAATTAATTATGTCATCGCTCGCCGCCTGGGCAGAAGCCTGCGCACCGAGATACAGGCACCAAATGATCAGAAATGCTCGCATATTGTTCTACTCCACCAACTTGAAAGTAATTATACTGCGCCTGGTGGTCCGTTCGGTAAATTCTTTGCTTTACGTTGTGGACCGTGTTCGTGTTGTCAAGGCGCGGCGACGAGTCATACCCTGCATGTGGCAATGCAGGCTAGCCAGGCCAACAAGTTGAGTACACAGTGAAAAAAACATTCAAATGGCTGGCGATTGTGGCGGTGAGTTGCCTGCTGATTTACGGCATTTTGTTTTATCAAAACAATCACAGCAACGGCTCGATCGACCACGCGAGCATTGAGACGTCATTGAACCAAAGCAAGGATTGGATTCTCGCAAACGAATCCAAGTTGTTGCGCATTCACAATCCGGCGTTGTGGCAAATGATGCGTAAACTCGAACAGCGCAGTCCCGATGCGCGCATTGCCAAGCTCGTAAAAAAATATCAGGACGTCGCGCGTTCAAGCTACCGCGGCACCGGCCTTGAGTTTCAAGTTTACGACACCACCACGGTCAATTACGCAACGCTCGATCTGTCGCCCTATCCAGACTACAACCTTTTGTTTATGTACGGACATAGGTGTGACGAGCACCTTGCTCAAAACACGCTGGTGCAGGAACAGCTTCTGGAAACGTTTTGCGATACGCATCATGCCCTGTCGCCTGCATGCAAAACTCACCAGCTAATGGGCTTCCTGCCCATGCGTCAAAGCCAGTGCATTGCGCCGAGCAAGATCACAGCAACCATTGACCACTTGACGCATGATATCGAACGTCAGCTCAAATTCGACGTCCGCGTGGTCGATGTTTATCTTCAGCGTGTGCTGATGCTGTTCGAAGCGGGCCAGCCTGAAGCCGTCCGCGGATCGTGGCTTCACCGCATCATCCAAAACCAGAATGCGGACGGTGGCTGGGGCGATTTCGATGCGCTGATCCCGCTCCCCGGCGGCTACCGTTTTGGCTTTTCGGCCCGGGCATTTGAGGTCAGCGCCGAGAAATCGTACTTTCATACGACCGCTCAGGGCGCCTTGTTGCTTACGTACGCGCTCGAGAATTCCCAAGTGGTAGACCTAAATTAGCCATTTTCGGGGTCCGAAACCGCTAATTCCGGATTTTATTTCGAAAAATCGCCTTTTTCGACCAAAATGACTTGCATTAAGTCGCGTAATGACCGACCCTTCACTCGCGAATTTTTTGAGTCACCTAGCGTTCTGCTAACTGTCCGGGTTCCCCGGCTTCCGTTTTACAGGTTACCCATGGCGATCGAGTTTTTCGCTTGTACGTGCGTTTGCGTACGGTATTTTTATTAAATGGAGGCCTAATCATGGCTATCGGAACTGTTAAATTTTTCAACGCTACCAAAGGTTTTGGATTCATCGCACCGGAAGACGGCGCAAACGATGTGTTTGTTCACATCAGCGCAGTCGAACGTGCGGGCATGGGCACGCTGAGCGAAGGCCAGCGCGTCGAATTTGAAGTCGTCACGGAGCGTGGCAAGCTGGCTGCGGACAACATCAAAGCCGCTTAAAATTTTCGCGCTGCTTGCAGTGCAAAATTTGCAACGAAAAGGCGACCTTCGGGTCGCCTTTTTTATTGGGCCTACGGCTGGCCGGACCAGGCCGGCGGCCTTAGTCGGCGCAAAGCCGACGCCACACCGACCACCTAGTCGACCTCATGCAGGGTCAAAAACATCGACTTGTCGAGCGCGGCGAAAAAATCCTGATAGGCCCGCGCATCCTCAATTGGGTCGTCATTGAAGCGTGCATTCGCGCGCACTGCCAAAAGATCCCCCTCTCGCGCTCTAACGGTTACCGTAATTCGCATCAAGTAATCCTGCAGCTTGGTGCCGCTGACGGTCGCCAAATCGTAGTCGGCTTTATCGATCACGAAGCCCAAATCCTGTAGCGTCGCTACGACGGACCGTAGTGTGCCGCGCTGATCCAGCGTGTCGTAATCGCGCGTCTGAATTTTGCGCAGAGCAACCTGACTGGCGCCGGCGGTGATCGGCTTGGTACTGGTCGCGCAGCCTGCCAGCAACAAAACCATTGCCAAAACAATGTATCGCATACTCACACTCCTTCTCGCTCAAGATGTACGGACTTATCCAGCTTCGCGAAAAAATCACGATAGACCTCTGCCTCGTCAATCGTCGCCTGTTGTGAAATACGCCCGTCACGGTCCCACACGATGCGTTGTATGGTCACGCGAACGGCGCGTGTCGTCACCGTATCCGGCGCAGGCAGCACCACGATGGTTAGTCGGATATCCTGAATTGCGTCGGTCTTTTTGTAGTTTTCGTTGTCACAGGCGATCAGCCAGGTGAAAAAACAACTCGCAAGATCGAGCACCACCCGACCAACCACCTGTGCCTCATTGGTCGCGTCCGCACGTTTTGACGCCGACAGTACACCCAGTTCTTTTTCGATTTCGTCAATGGTGTAACCCAGATCCTGCAGCACACCCATCGATGCCGAGAGAATCTGGGCATCACCCACTTCCTGGAATTGATGCGTCTGAATCTGTCGCACGTCCAGGGCCGACTCGCTCAACCGGAAGGCATCGGCCGGCATACTCTGACAGGCACTCAAAAGGCACGCAGCGATAGCCGCGATCAGAATCTGTGACCATCGGCTTCGAGCCGTGCACGAACGATCTTGCGGTGACATGCGCACCGTCCTAGAAGCGTGACGTGTGGTAGGCGAAGTCACGCACACGTTCCTGCTCATCAAACTTGATGACGACCGTCAGGGTTCTCTGGCTACTCGCACCGGACGACTGCCGGCCGCTCAGCGACGGCAAGCCGATGATGTCCGAACCGCCACCCAGCGCCAGAATGCCCGCCTTCATGTCGGTACTGACGTATTGGGTCGAGATCTTGTCGTAAATCCAGACCTCGTTACGCTGCTCATCCGTAGACACAATGTTGGGTGAACCAAGCACCTGTGCCACATCGCCACCGGCCATGCCGATGCGAATTTCCTTTTGTACTGTGCCGACGGTCAGTCTTTCTTCGTCTGCTGGCGGCCCGTAATGAGAACAACCACCAAGTAGCAACAATCCGGTCAGTGCCAAAACATTTTTCATTCGAGAAACCTCAATGTCCAACGATGTCGTATGACTCGGGAACAGAGGCTACACAGCGACTTGAATCAAGTCTCTGACACCTGAATGAAGAAATCTGAAGTTATCTGCCGCCCCAAAGAACGGGGTCTGCGCGGCTAATCCCCGTGATCGCCGGCTGTCCACAGCAGGGCCAACGCCTCTTCAAGCGCGGCGCCCTCGCATACCTGACGCTTTGGTTTCAGGAGGTGGCCGTAGCCGCGTTTGGTGCGTATACACAAACGACCCAGGCGTTGCCGAAAAAACTTTACCAACTGATCGATATCGTTATCACTGGCACGCGAAGCGGGGTCGGTACCAAACACCTGTTGCCGGGTTATCTCACGCTTCACGTAGGCGGGCGTGCCGTTCTCTTCCATCGTGCCCAGCAGTAAGGCAATAAAGCGCGCCTGATTTTCCGACAGCTCAACACTGGTACCGTCACTCACTTTCGTCATCTGAAACAATGACGGCGAAATAAGATGATTACCGCAGCGCCATGTTTGGAAAAAAGGGTCGGTTTTGCGCGTAACGCGATTACGCTGGCGCAGCCGCGCGGTGACCCACAGGAAAAACGGGCTGAGGCGCTCGGCAGCGTTGCGCAGCAAATGCGACAGGTATTGCAGCTCCGCCGTGCTCAGTGGCGCGTCGGATGGAATGCGATAGTCGATGCCAAAAATAAACGCGAGGCGATTGTCATTATCCCGCGTGATGGTCAGCAAGCACACATGTGAATGGTAGACGCCGCTCGCATCTTTTACCCGATGCAAACTGACAATTTGTCGCGAACGCTGGAAGCGACGCCGCTGCTTGCGCTGATGCGTAACGATTTGCCTGGTCAGCCCGGGAATATCGTCCGGATGGACCAGGTGACGATAGTCCAGTACGTCATACTGCGCGCGGCTGGTGGCCAAATGCGCCACCTTGTTCTTACAATTGTAGCCCCAAACAATTTCCGGGCTAAAGAAGTCCTCAAAAAATCTGGAATCCATACGGTGCCCTCCCCGACGTATCGGTAACGCTCAGTAGCGTCAGCATTGCGCCCGCACTATATCGTGATGGGCGCCGACCGTGTCAAGAGTGAATCATCGATCGCGCAGCGATACGCGACTTTCTATTTTTTGGTGCAAAAATAAAACACCGGCAAGCCCGCCAACATCAGCAGCAATCCCCACAGCAACGTCACAAGCCCTGCACCAGCCATCGCGATAAGCGTGTAAGCCATTGCGAGCGCTGCGATAACTGACCACAGACCCATTGACCATTGGGCCTGTTTTAGCTCCGCTAAGGCCGACAGCGCATACGGCATTAACACGGCGAGCGTCGACATCGAAATCAGAAACGTAAACGCGGACACGAGGCCATCGCTGTAATTAAAAAACAACAAAACTGTGGCCAACAGTGACGAGATAATCAACGCCGTCGTAGGTGCGTTGCCCGCATTTTTGCGCGCCATTACTGCAGGGGCCAATCCGTCACCGGCCACCGCCGCTGGCATTTGTCCACTAAGCAAGATATTGCCGTTGAGTGAGCCTGCCGTTGCAACCATTGCACCCAGTGCAACCATAATGCCCCCGAACGTCCCGAGCGGCCGTGCCGCATCTGCAAACGGCGCTTCGGACTGCGCCAAAACATCGATGGGCACCAACATCATGACGGCCGCCGTCGCGCCGATGTATAGCGCGGCCACACACAGCGTTCCAATAACCACCGCACGCGGGATGGTCCGCTGCGGATCCTTTACATCGCCAGCGGGTATGACCCCCGCCTCGAGACCCACAAACGCCCACATGGTGAGCAAACCCGTGGTCGCTAACGCTTGCGAAAGCGGCAACCCCTGTGGATTGAATGACGAAATGTTGTCGGCCGAACCCAAAAGCGCACCCAGCACAATGATCACAAGCAAGGGAATGATCTTGAGCAAGGTCATCACCAGTTGCACGGACGCCGCCTCCGACACGCCCTTGATATTGACGCCGGTTAACGTCCAGATAACCGCCGCCGCGAGTAACGCTTGCGAAAATTTGCTGCCTGCCAAAACGGGTATCAATGAGCTCGCGTAGCCGGCGAAGGCGACACTGATTGCCGCAACGCCAAAAACAATACTGACCCAATAGCTCCAGCCCACGACAAAACCGGCAAGATCGCCGAACGCGTCTCGCGTGTAGACGTAAAAACCACCGCTGCGTTGCGTGCGACTCGCCAGGCGAGCAAGGACCAACGCGATCAGGATGGCGCCAACGCTCGTTGCCAACCAGCCAAGAAAACTGATTGAGCCATAGGGCGCGAGTACGGCGGGCAACAAGAAGACGCCGGACCCGATCATCACACCAACGCTCATCGACCAGCATTTCCAGAAACCCATCACAGGCGCTGCGTCTGCGGGCTTTGATTCGCCCCGCATTACACGCTGTGCCAGCGCAAAGACATGCACGACAGTCCGGCGTCTACTTTGCCGATCTCATGCGTTGCCAGCGCCGTGACCGCATAGCCCAGTCGATCCAGGATCTCGATGGTGCGGGGAAATTGTGCACCAACAAAAACCGTGTCATTCACACGCAGTGCGTTGGCCGCGGCCTCTTCACCGCCGGGCACCAAAACGGTTTCGAAGCCGTCAAACACCCCCGACGCAGCCAGCCGAGCGGTTGCAAGAACGGTGTTCTCATCCAGCAAGGAACAGTCTGTTTTGAAGTGCAAAACACCGGGCGGCGTAGCGACAATCTGACCGCTGCGACCAAGCTTTTTCAGGCAAGCGATCACGTTTTGGGCGCCGTTAAGGTCGGTACGACTGGACAGGCCGATCATGATGCCACGCGGTGTGGTGAGCATGTCCCCGCCTTCGGCGAAACCGCCCGGCGCCAAACCAAGCACTTGCGCAAATCGATCTTCGAGGGCCGATTGAAGTACCGCCGCTTCACCCAACCGAGTCGCGGCACCCGGACGCAGCACGATCGCGCCCTCGCCAAATACGAGCGCCGGATCCTCCACAAAAACAGAATCCGCAAACGCGTCATCCGCTGGCAGCACGTCAACCTGCACCCCGGCGCTCGCCAACGCATTGACGTAGGCGCCGTGCTCCGCGAGCAACGTAGCGAAATCCGGGTCGCCACGATCATCAGCGCGCAGCCCTTGCACGACAGAAGGCCCAGGCTTGCGAACAAGAGCGTGATCAAATCTGTAAACCTCTGCGCGCGCAGCCAAAATAGCGTTCTCCAATCAATCTCTAATTGCTGACAGAACCTAGCACAGATCCGGGCCGCAACCCGCGTACGACACCGTGTTTGTGTACCCGACATGAAGCCGGCATGAGGGAAATACCGTCACCCGGTCGCTATACATAGTGAGTTCCAGGGAAAACCGGAACGCGCTGACAGGGCACCACGACGCTGGAATGTCGTATAAACCGGCCCGCCGGCAAGCAAACTCATTCCATCGCTGGGCAGCCGTGTCGCCCTGGCCACCAACCAACATGGATGGGATTCGACATGGCCAAAGCCAAACAAGACAATCTGACGCTCAAAGTCTCCATTGCTGGACAGAGCAGCTCTGTCACCAGCTTTGTACTACACGTGGGGACAC
>CAYGSQ010000017.1:0-16478 GCA_964352435.1 uncultured Gammaproteobacteria bacterium
AATCAGGCCCACAATGCGTCCGCGCTCAATGGTGAAATCGACGTTATCGAGCGCGGTGGTGTTGCCGTAGGTCTTGGTCAGCCCGCGCGCCGTTGCGATAGCGCTCACGTGGCATCACCGGCCAGCGGTTGCTCAGTCGCGGCAATCAGTTCGCTGGGGTTTAAGCCGAGGCGACGAACCGTTTCAATTATTCTGGGCCATTCGGTCTTCAGGAACCGTTTGCGTTCATCGGTCATCAACTGCTGATGAGCCCCTTCTTTTACATACATGCCACGTCCCCGTTTCTTCTCAACCAGGTCTTCATCGACGAGTTGCTGATAGGCTTTCAGCACCGTCAGCGGGTTTAATTTGTATTCCGCCGCCACATTGCGCACTGAAGGCAACGCTCCGCCGTCTTCAACTACGCCCTCGAGGATCATGTCCACGACGCGATCGCGCAGTTGGCGGTAGATGGGCTGGCTGGCATTCCAGTTTGGATCCATATTCAGTCTCGTTTTAGCAAATCACACGGTTAGTGCCGTGGTGTTGTAGTTGACTATAACACTAAAAACCCCAAAAGCAAGGGCTGCATCGAATTTTCACAGTTAGCCCCAAGCCTGATCACAACGCCCTTCTACGTCCCCGCAGGGGTTTGCGCCGCGTCAGGTGGTCAAAATCTGGCCAGCTACAACGTCAACTACGCCGCAATTTGAGCCGTGTCGCAGGTATACTCGCGGCTCGCGCAACCACGGTGCGCCGCCCACGTTTCACACCATAAGAAGACCTCCCGGATGAGCGAACTCAATCCCCGGCAACGCCGTGCCGTGGCGCACGTCGATACTCCACTGCTGGTGCTGGCCGGCGCGGGCAGTGGCAAGACGCGTGTCATCACGGAAAAAATCGCCCACCTGATTCGTCATTGCGCGGTCGATGCGCGGCACATCATCGCCGTCACGTTTACCAACAAAGCGGCCAAAGAAATGCACGAGCGCGCGACACGCCTGCTCGACGCGAAAGAACAAAAAGGCCTGTGGGTGTCGACCTTTCACACGCTGGGCCTGCGCATCCTCAAACAGGAATACAAGCGTCTTGGCTACCGCAAGGGCTTTTCGATTTTTGATGCCAGCGACACGGCAACGCTTCTGAAGGAACTGCTCAAGCGCGACGGCGACGACGATGCGGCCGACTCCGCCCAGTGGACGATCAGCGCATGGAAGAGCGCGATGATCACCCCCGACGAGGCGCTGTCTGCCGCACAGGATCCGCTGGAAGCGCACGCTGCAAGACTCTACGGCCTGTACGAACGCAGCTTGCGCGCGTACAACGGCTTCGACTTTGACGACCTGATCGGTGTGCCGGTGCGCCTGCTCAAGAGCGACCCGGAAGTCCTGGCCGAGTGGCGCCACCGGGTACGCTATGTGCTGGCAGATGAGTATCAGGATACGAATCTGGCCCAATACGAGATGCTGAGGCTGCTGGCTGGCGAGGAAGGCAAATTTACGGTTGTGGGTGACGACGATCAGTCGATTTACACCTGGCGCGGCGCAAACCCGGAAAACCTGCAGCAGCTCAAAGCCGACTATCCGTCGTTGAAAGTGGTCAAGCTTGAGCAAAACTATCGTTCCAGCGGCAACATTCTAAATGCGGCCAATGAACTGATCGGCAACAACCCGCATTTATTCGAAAAATCGCTGTGGAGCGCGCACGGGCCCGGCGATCTGATTCGCGTCGTGCGGGCAAAAGACGAACACGATGAAGTGCGGCGTGTCGTGAATGACATCATGCTCAAGAAGCTGCAGGGCAAAGGCGACTACGACGAGTTCGCTATTTTGTATCGGGGCAATCATCAGGCACGGCTGTTCGAACAGGGGCTGCGCTCGCAAGATGTGCCCTATCACCTCAGCGGCGGTCGTTCCTTCTTTGAACGCGCTGAAATTCGTGACGTGTTGGCCTACCTCAAGCTGGTCGCCAACGCCGATGACGACACGTCGTTTTTGCGTATCGTCAACGTGCCACGGCGCGAAGTGGGCGCGCAGACGCTCGAGGGCCTCAACGCCCTGGCCCATGAGAAGGAGCAAAGTCTGTTTGCCAGTATTTTCGAACCCACGCTTGCCGATCACATTAACGCTCGCGGCGTGACGGCGCTCAATCGGTTTGCACGCATTATCGTTGAACGCGGCGATGAGGCCGAACGCAACGGTCCGATCGAGGCAATTAGCGGTTTGCTCGAGGATATTGATTACAAAACCTGGCTCAGCGACACCGCGAAAGACGAACGCGCGTATGAAAAACGCATGGAGAATGTGCTGGCGCTGACCGACTGGCTGGCGCGCATTGTCAACGACCACCCGGATTTCTCACTCGCTGACGTGCTCACGCATATCGCTCTGCTCGATCGACTGGACGACAGTAACGACGCCAAGTCGGGCCAGGTCCGACTCATGACCCTGCACGCAGCCAAGGGTCTCGAATTCAACAACGTGTATCTGGTGGGGTTTGAAGAGGGCAGTCTGCCGCATCATCAGAACCTGGAAGGCGACGGCCTGCTTGAAGAGCGTCGTCTGGCCTACGTTGGCATCACGCGCGCGCGCAAACGGCTGACGCTCACCTATGCGTCCGGCCGCAAGCGCTACGGGGAAACACAGGACTGTGACATCAGCCGCTTCTTGTCCGAGCTGCCCGAGGACCTGCTTGAGTGGGACGGTGAAAAAGCCGAGGTAGACGAAACATCGCGCCAGAAAACCGGTGCGATGGCGCTCGCGCAGCTGCGGGACATGCTCGCCAACTAATCTCAAGGCGATGCATGAACGGTGACCGTCTCACCAATGTCATTCATGATGTGCCGCAGTTGATCGTAGTCCGGGTGGCGAACGCGCATCCACGCGTTAGCCATATAGCCCGCCTCGACCGGCTGAGTGCGGCTACCCGGCTCTGGCATGTGCGCGGCGACAATGCAGTCGCCGTAACGCTGACCAATCTCGCGAACACCGCTGTAGCCGGTAATCTGGCCGTCGCACTCCGGGCGCAACGCAATCATGCCGGCGCTGTATTTACGCGACGGCGGTGTGTGGGGCTTGCCATGGACAACGCCGCAGGCCCATTCAAAGTACAGGTCGAATTCATTGGCCGCGTTGTACACATCCCACTGGCCCACCCCCGGCGGCCGGCAGCCAATCTCGGAGAACTTGAGCCCTTTCGGACCAACGAACCACTCCATGTGCGTGGCCGACGTGCCGATGTCGAGCGCCTTGTTGACCTTGCGCGCCATCTCGCGCACATCTTGATAACCGGGCTCGTTGATACGATTGGTTGTAATCATTTGCGGCGAAATCCAGCGTTCGCGCATCGCCTCGAGCACGTTGGGGTAATAGTGCGTCGCAAATTCGTGGGCGACTTCGCCGTTAATCGTCAGCGTGTCCAGATAACCCTCATGACCTTCGATAAACTCCTCGATCGCCACGCTTACGCCCGCCGCCAAATGCGACTCGACGATGACACGCTCAAGATCCTGATCACCGTCAACGCGAAACGTGGCCGCTGCGCCTGCACCATCGGGCGGCTTGATAATGAGTGGATAGCCTACTTTGGCCGCAAACGCCCGCGCCTCGTCCGCCGTGGTCGCGCGGGTTGATTGGGCACACGGTACACCGGCCGCACGCAGCGCATCTTTCATCGCCGGTTTGTCGCGGCAAAGATAGGCGGTGCGTACAGACGTGCCGGGGATACCGGTGGCTTCACGCACTTTGGCCGCCGCCATAATATGCGCCTCGACGGTCGCCTCCAGGCGATCTACCCAACAAACCGACTGAATCGCCTTGACGGCCTTGAGCAGTGACGGCTCGTGCACGACCGACTTCACCTGATAATAATCAGTGAGCCAATGCTTCATCTCATTGCCCAGATATTCGGCCGGCCTCTCACCGATGCCGTACACGTTCGCCCCCGCCGCGTGCAGGGCGCGCGCAAACTCGCGTTGATTGCTCGGAAAATTCGGCTCGATGAAAATCACGTTCACGGTCAGTCTCCCTGTACTTCTGCCTGCATGCGGCGGAACAGTTCTTCGTAGATAGCACCCTGACGATCCCAGGAATAGTTTTGCGCCATCGCGTTTTGCATCAAACGGTCCCAGGCGGGCCGATTGGCGAACAAGTCCAGCGCCACATTGACTGCCCAGGCAAAGCCCATCGCATCGTAGTCGCGAAATACGATGCCGGTACCCGCACCCGTCGACGGGTTGAACAGCTGGACCGAATCGGCCAGACCGCCGGTCTCGCGCACGATTGGTATCGTGCCGTAGCGCAGCGAATACATTTGATTGAGGCCGCAAGGCTCATACAACGACGGCATCAAGAACATGTCGGAGCCCGCTTCGATGAGATGGGCCAGTTTGTTGTTGTAGCCGCGATAAAAACACACACGCCCCGGAAAATTGTGCTGCAGCGATTCGAAAAACCGTTCATAGCGTTTTTCACCGCTGCCCAGAACCACCAAAGACACATTGCGCCGCGCCAATAGCTCGGGCAACGAAGGTCGCATGATGTCGATGCCCTTTTGTACCGTCATACGACAGACCATGCCCAGCACAGGACGCTCAAGATCGACCTCCATGCCCAGCTGGCTCAGCAGCTCGCGCTTGTTCTCACGCTTGCCGGAAAGGTCCTGCGCACTGAACTTGTGGTCAATAAGCGGATCAACTTCAGGCGACCACTCGTTGTAGTCCACGCCATTGAGGATGCCAATAAGACGTTCGCGTCGCTTTTGCAAAATATCCTGCAGCCCCATACCGAACTCGTCACCCAAAATCTGCTGCGCGTAGGTCGGACTGACGGTACTGATGGCGTCTGCGTAAATGACGCCATGCTTCAGAAGATTGATACGGCCCGCCGCCAGATCGTCCTGATGCAGGTGTTGTTCATAGTTGTCCAAACCCAGATCACTGCGCTGGTCTGCACCGAAGGTTCCCTGATAGCCGATGTTGTGGATGGTCAGCAGACTGCGCGTTCGCGCAAACAGTCCGTCCCACTTATAGGCTGTTTTGAGCAACAGCGGCACCAGCGCTGTATGCCAGTCGTGCACATGAAAAATGTCGGGGGCAAAGCCCATACGTTGGCACATCTCGATAGACACGCGCGACAGGAAAATGAAGCGCAGATGCTCGTCGTCGCCGGCTGAATAGACACCCTCGCGATCGTACAGCTCGGGACAGCGCAACAGATAAATACGCAGGTCTGAGTTGGGCAAGACCGCCGTATCGATCGAGTAGTGAAAACGATGCGGACCGAACTGCGTTTCCAGGTTCTGCAAAAAATTGACGGGTTGCGGATCCAGCCCGTCCAGATCAATACTGGAGTAGCGCGGCATCAGGACGCGCACGTCGTGCCCGCGTCGATGGAGGTCTGCCGCAAGCGCTGCGCTAACGTCGGCCAGGCCGCCGGTTTTGGCGAGCGGTGCCAGCTCAGCGGTGGCCATGCAAATCTTCAGGGGAGCTGCCGTCGTCATAGTTGATTGTCGCTTGTTGTGTGTCGAATATCGGGCGCGTGCGTTATTCTAACCGCTCAACACCGCCGCGGGGATACTATCGATGAACGTCATTTTGCTGTCACCAGGCTATCCTGCGGACATGCCCGACTTTACCCGCGGTCTGGCGCAGGCTGGTGCGCGCGTAATAGGCGTTGGCGATCAGGGCACGCATGCGTTGCCCAAGCGCGTGGCGGATTCGCTTTCGGCCTACATTCAGGTCACGTCACTGTGGGATATCGATGCTGTCAAAAGCCGTTTGCACGAGGAGCTTCGTGGGCACAGCGTAGATCGCATTGAGTGCTTGTGGGAACCGGGCATCATGCTCGCCGCTCAGTTGCGCGCACATTTTGGCGTAGACGGCTTGTCGATCGAACAGGCGCATCGCTTCCGCGACAAGGAAGCCATGAAAAAGGCGTTGGACGACGCGGGCATTCGGACGCCGCGCCACCGTGCCGTGGACAGCATCAGTGGCTGCTGGGAGGCGGCCGAGGCGATCGGCTTCCCGGTTATCCTCAAGCCCATCGCGGGCGCCGGCTCCGCCGACACCTATCGCATCGACAGCGCCGACGACCTGCGCGCCGTCTTGCCGAAACTGGCGCACGTCAGCACCATCAGCGTTGAGGAATTTGTCGAGGGCGAGGAATATACGTTCGACACCATTACCGTCGGGGGCCGTGTCGCGTATTTCAACGTAGCGTTGTACCGCCCGCGCCCGCTGATCGCCCGCAGTAACGAATGGATCAGCCCCCAGGTCATCGCGCTGCGCGATGTTGACGATCCACAACTCGCCGACGGCATCCAGATGGGCTACGACGTGATCAAGGCACTCGACTTTGATACGGGCTTCACCCATATGGAATGGTACCGCAAGGCCGACGGCGAAGTGGTCTTTGGCGAGATCGGCGCCCGCCCCCCTGGCGCCCATCAAGTAGATCAAATGAAATACGCCTGCGACTTTGATGTTTTTCACGCGTGGGGCGAGGCCATCGTCAACGGCGAGCTCGACCTGAGCCTTGACCGTCGTTACAACGTAGCGACCATTTACAAACGCGCGCGCGGCGTGGGCACCATCCGCGCCATCGAAGGCGCCGATGCGTTGCACGAGCAATTTGGTGAGCACGTCGTGTGGAATACGCTGCTACCGCCCGGTACGCCGCGCCGTGACTGGCGCAAGACGCTGGTCTCAGATGGTTTTATCATGCTCCGCCATCCGGATCTCAAGGAAACCATGAGCATGGCGGATGCCGTCGGGTCCAGGCTGCATTTGATCGCCGGGTAGCGCGCTATTTTTCCTGCAATTGTCTGAGCGCATCGCGACTCATAATCAGCGAAAAGCCGCCCCGGTCATACTCGAGCATCTCGCCCTCTGCGCGCGTCGCCACAACCTGCGCGCGCGCGATCTCGCCCAGTGCTCGCTGCATTTCACGCAGCCGTCCGGCTGCCGCACGCGGCACATTGTGCGCCGGCAATAGATACGTGAGCGAATCCGACAACGCCGCAAGACGATCGATCGACGCCACATAGGCTGGCATGTCGGTCTCCGGTGCAAACAACCACACCGGCCCCTCGTAATAGGAATCACCGGTCCACAATAAGCCGGCTGGCGCATCGTGCAGCGCAATCGAGTCGGGCGTGTGCCCCGGAATATGCAGGACGCTCAAAGTGCGCCCACCTAACTCAATTGTTGATCCGTCTTGCACAATCTGTGTCGGCGTAAACGGCCGCGTCACGTAGCTCGCCGCAGCGAGTCCGTCTGGCAATGCCCGACACAATGCATCCGGGGCCACTTCCTCACGTACCTGTGCATGAGCGAGCCCACGGGCGCGCGTGCGTGAGAACGGCGTATCCAACGCGTAGACAAAATCGAAATCGGCGTGGCCGCCAACGTGATCAAGGTGCGAATGCGAGGCCAGCACGCGCACGGGCAGCGCGGTCAGCCGCGACGTCACATCACGCATGCGCCCGATGCCCATGCCCGTGTCAAACAACAGCGCCGTATGCGTCCCCACGATCAGATAGGAGATGACTTCCTGAAACTGGTACGGCTCATAAATAGCGTAGACGTCCTGCGCGACACGATAGACCTCGAACCAGTCTTGCCCGACATCGATGCGCTCGAAAGCGCCAAACTCGGGACGGGGCAGTTTGTCACACCAGCGCTGCTGGGCACTCATGGGTGCCGCCTCAACGCTGACCGCGGGTGTGCGCGCACAAGCCGCCAGCCAGCAACCGACGACAAATAAAATTAGCGCACGAATGACTGACATGATGATCCCCTTACTCAATAAAAAAAGGGGCCGCAAAGCGACCCCTTTTCATGTGCGTTATACGTAAAACGTATTACAGAGCGAAACGGAACCGCGCATAGTAGCTGCCGCCGTTAAAGCCAAACGGCGTGAACTGGCTATAGGTGTTACCCACGCCACCTGCCGCACCGGGGTTTTCATCCGGATATTCGTCAAGCAGGTTGTTGGCACCGACAACGATGGTCATGTTGTCGTTGAGGTTGTAGGCCGCCTCGACGTCGAGCAACATTTTGCCGTCATACGTGTTGCCGTCTTCCGAATCGTACCAGTCGTCGTAGCTGCTGATACGGGCCAGGAAGCGCCATTCGTTATAGAAGTGGTTGCCGGTCAGCGTCCAGCGCGTTTCTGGCAGGCCTTCCTGCAACTCGCGAATACGCACGTCATCGATGGTCTGTGCGTTGAACGCGGTCACTTCAGTTTCCGTCGTGTTGAACGCCAGGCTGATGTTCGTGTTACCCGCAGCCCAATCGATCGGGTACGTGGCGACAACGTCGAAACCACTGGTCTTCGTGTCAAAGTCATTCACGAAGAAACGGAAGTTCTGCAGGTTAGCCGCGCTGCTCACACCTTCGTCGACCAACTGCGTCACCTCGGCTGGGGTCAGCTCGAAGTTCTGCGACAGGTTGATGCGATCGTCCACTTCGATGTTGAAGTAATCGATCGTAATGTCCAGAGCGCCAACATTGAAGAACGTACCCAACGTGAAGCTGGTCGAATCTTCCGGTGACAGTGACTGTCCGCCGCGCAGCACAGCGGCTGCAGACGTTGATGGCACGGTACCGTTGTTCACCAGGTCATTCAGCACCAGGTCAAACTCGGTCGACACGTTAAACGCGTTGGACTGTCCAGGGGTCGGGGCCTTGAAGCCCGTACCGAACGTGCCGCGCAGACCAAACTGGTCGTTGGCACGCCAGTTGAAGGCGACCTTGCCGTTCGTCGTGGTACCGAAATCCTGGAAGTCTTCCCAGCGCAGGGCAGCGCCGAGCAACAACTGGTCGTTCACTTCCCATTCGCCGTCAACATACAGCGCGACGTTGCCGCGGCTGAATTCGCCACCAGCGATTGGTGAGAAACCGGGGAAACCGTTGGACGCAGCGCCGAAGCCCTGACTGGCCAGCGGGCCAATTTCAAACGACTCTTGCTGGCCGGTCTTGATTTCAAACGTTTCCTGACGGTACTCAGCACCGAAAGCCAGGTTGACGCCATCGGCAATTTCTTTACCGAAATCGGCGTTGATCTGTTGATCAAGCTGAACGTACGCACCCGGGTTGAAATTCGTTGGCGTTGCAGGGCCAAGCGAAGCGTTGACGGTGTTGTTGATGAAGAAGTCGACTTCGTTACGACCACCCGCGACACTGAAGTCGTAGCGGATACCGTTGACAAACTCGCCTCTCAAACCGGCCGTCAGCGCAGCGTCGTTAACCTTGCCACCGAAGCGCGGCGTGAAACCGCCAGGGAAGATTTCCTGGAACGTGAAGCAATTTGGATCGGCCAGAACCTGCGCCAGAGCAGCTTGGTCGGGCACGTTATTGGTGACCGGAACCTGCGGGCAGTTGGCCGAGCCGTCATCAATACCGTCGACGGCGTCAAGCAAGTCGCCGATCAGCAGCGAAGCGCCACTGTCATTACTGAACACACCACCGCGGGTGTTGGGATTACGGAAGTAAAAACCGCCATCCACTGCTTTGGTCGCGTAGTTGGCGTGCGCGTAAAATTCACGACCGCCACCCAGATCAAGGCCCATGTTACCCATGAGTTTGAGATCGTCGTCAATTTGCGGCGAACCCCAGATCTGAGCAGGATTCAGGACGTTGGTGTTACCGGCGGCAATCAGGCCCGCTGCATCATCACGCTGCACGGAGCGATCCGTTGCATCAGCCGAACCGTATTCACCCGACAGGTTTACAAAACCCTTGTCGGTGAATGGCAGGCCAATGTTACCGGCAATCGACACGATGTCGCCGTCGCCTTCAAACGTTGAACCATACCTGGCTTCAAAGGTGGCGCCCTCGGCGTCGTCTTTGAGGATAAAGTTCATCACACCGGCGATGGCATCAGAGCCGTACTGTGCGGCAGCGCCGTCACGCAGAACTTCAACCTGCTTGAGTGCGATAGCCGGGATCACCGAAATATCAGGACCCTGTGCGCCGTCGGCCACGCCGTTGCCCAGCCAGTAAATGACGGCAGCGCGATGGCGACGTTTGCTGTTTACCAGTACAAGGGTGTGATCCGGGGCCAAACCACGCAGGTTGGCCGGACGCACGATGGTGGCCGCGTCACTGATTGGCTGTGCGTTCACGTTGAACGACGGCACAATGTTGCGAATCAGGTTGCTAAGATCGGTACCGCCCTGGTTGACGAAATCTTCGCCGTCCAGAATGTCCACAGGTGCTGGCGATTCGGTAATCGACCGGGCCTGTGCACGGGTACCCGTAATAATGACTTCCTCGAGGGCATCCTGTGCGCTCGCGGTGACGGGGTTGAACCCGACCAAAGCGGCGGCGACAGAGGCCGACAAGACGAGGGATCGTCTGGTTTTAGAAATTTCGATCACTGGTGTTCTCCGAAAGTGCTGTTGATGGCTTGCGCAAAAGTATGGTCATTCAACAGCCCGCGCGCGCTGTTGACTGGGGCAACTCCCGAACGGTGTCTCACATAATGCAGACACACCCCAGCAGCGATTTAAGCCTTTTTGTTGCAGAAAAACAATAGGCTGACGGAAAAAGGTCAAATCAAGCGGGAATATGCGGTCTAAATAAGCACAACGAAGAAAACCGTATTTGTCGCGTAGATGCGACCAATTCGCGCGATGCAGGAGAAATGCGGGCCCGGCCGCCCCACAACGGGGCGTTTTGGTTAAATTTTAGATGTTTTGGGCCAAATACCTGGGCAGCATTTCACGCCAGGTAACCCAGTTGTGGTCGTACGACTCGCCCCACGGATCGACGCGGTTCGGGATGCCTTTTTGGCCCAACACAGACGCGATGCGCCACGATTCGCCCGCATCTTCCCAACGCCCTTCGCCGGTTGGCAGCAAAATCATGCGTGTACGCAGCAGCTCGAGTTGCGCGCCTTCCAGGCCCGGCAAAAAATGCAGCGGCGACGAGAAGTAGAAGTCCTGATTGAACTGACCCTCGAGATAGCGCGACAAATCGAACGTCCCGCTCATCGCAATCGCCATTCGAAACACGTCCGGGTGGCGACAAATACTGGCGACCGAATTGAATGCGCCAATCGACGCACCCGTTGCAATGATCTCAACCTCCGGGTTTTGGCAATCATCGCGGATCATCGGTACCGCTTCGCTGTAGACAAAGCCGTCAAACAGGTTTTGTACGCGCGAGCAGTACTCACCTGAATGCTTACCTGAGGTCCACGCCTGGCCCGCAATGCTGTCGGTCGAGTAGACCTTGATCTTGCCCGCGTCGATCAACTCGCTCAGCGCACCAATCAGATGGAATCGCTCCACCTCTTCGGCGTCACCGCCCGCGGTGGGGTACAGCAGCACCGGGACCCCAAAATGGCCCCAGCGAACCAGTTTGACCGGCTGATTGAGTCGCGGCGAATGCCATTCAAATGTGTCTTTTTTCATGCGATGCCCCCGCCCTCACGTGCCCGCCAGTTTTGTACGCGCGTCCAGAACAGCTCAGTAAATTCGTCAATCTCATGTTCCGGAAACAGCGCGGTGACCTTCTGGCGGATCGCGTCACGCACAACGTCGGTACCGAAGAATGCATTGGCCCGCTCGTCCAGATCCGACAAGTGCGTGTCGCAGAACGATTCGAACTCATCCACATTGAAACGACGCTTCGCGATCTGGACGTATTGCGCCAGTTTTTCGTCGAAGCTCGCGTTCTCGGCTGCAATATCAAAATACTCGCGCCAGCCAAAGTCAGTATGCATGTTGCGCTGGGTAGCCGCGCAAAAAATCGACCACTTCAAATTGGCCTTGATCAGCCAGGGAAAGTGATAGTGCAACGAGGTGACCTGCGAGTCGGGGCAAGCGTTGGCGAAATCGATCGGATACCACACACCGTCGCGGCGCAAGGCTTCGCATGAGTTGAAATCCCAGCCAAAGAACGCGTTGATCACCAACGTCATGTCGGTAAGACGCTGCTTGGCGGCATCGTCAATAAAGTCGGTTTCCATGCGATAGCGATCATGCAGGGGCGCGTCCGGGTCGTAGTTCACATGACGCGTTTGCGGACCCAGCCCGATACAGCGCACGAAACTGTCATTTGGAATAACACCTTTTTGCAGATGCATGACCCGCTTGCCGCTTTCATCATAGGCGGCATTCAATGCATCGCGGTCTTTAATACTGGTAACACCCACCCAGGCGCCGCCGTCGTAGGGCTTCATGAACAGCGGATAGCCAATTCGATCGCCAATATCGCCCAGATCAAATAGCTTGGCGTATTGGCGCAACGTGGGTTCCAGATCAGCGGTCTCGGGATATTCTTTTGGCGGCACCATCCAGGTTTCGGGTACCGGAAAGCCCAGACGCATCATCGCCGCGTAACTGGTGTGCTTTTCCATCGAGGTCAGTGAGAAGGGATTGTTGAAAACGTAAAGGTCGTCATGAACAATCGCTTTCTTAATCCACTCACGCGATATGTGATACCAATGCGTCAGACGATCGATCACGACGTCATAGCGCACAGGCTGACCAAGATTGAATGGCTCAATTGACACACGGTCAACTTCGAAGCGCAGCGTATCGCCGCCATCGCGCACCGTGAGATCCAAATCGTTCAGCAGGGCCTCGTAGCAAATCGGCCAACAAATATCGGCGCCCAAAGACAGTCCGATGCGACGAGTATGCTCTGCCACGTTAACGCTCCTGATTTTTATTAGTCATATACGACCCAATTAGGGCCGGGGAACAACCACGATAGACCATTGCGTAGTCGATCGCGCCAGTTTTCCCAATTGTGCGCATCACGCACTTCCTCAAATCTTACGTCCATTCCCTGGGCCTGCAAGCGCGGCACCAGAGACCGGTTTTCGTAGATCAGCGATTCGTACACGCCGCAGCTCATATACACCGAATCGGCACACGGCCGCGGATCTTCACGAAATTCGTTAACAAACTTTACCACCGGATCGAACACTTCGCCGCGCTGATGTCGCCCAAAGTCGCTGAACGCAAACGACCCGGACTGCAGCAACAGGCAGCCGAACAGATCCGGATAGGACCAGGCAGCATGCAGGGAGGCAACGCCGCCGAAGCTTGCGCCCATCACAGCTCGTGCGTAGCGCGCGTCCACCAACGGGAAATGTGCGTTCATGTACGGCACCACGTCCTCGGCGATGAATCGCGCGTGACGCTCGTCGCCCGCGTACTCATTGAGCCGATCCGACGACTGCGTCAACGCCACGATCATCGGCGGGATATCCAATGCACTGATCAGGTTGTCGAGCACATGTTTGAAATCGGCATAGCGCACATAGTCGGCGCCATCGTGACAGACCAGCAGCGGATAGGTGCGATTACGGCGAAACGTCGGCGGCAGATACACCAGCAGCTCACGCTGCTGATCGAACGCCGCACTGTGCAAAAGGTGACGACGCAAGCGTCCCTGCCGCGACTCCGCGTCGGGCAAGGTCCAGTCCGGTCGCTTGTAGCCAAAGCCCTGACAGACAGAATTGGCCCCGAACGGATCGCGCGCCTGCACGTCGTTCAGCGGGTCGAGAATGAGCTCGCGATGGTCGCCGTGTACGACCTCAAACTTGTACTCAATCCGTGAATCCTCGGGAAACTCAACGTTAATCGCCCACAGGTTGGTGTCTTTGATGCGCACCAGCGGCTGCGGCCCATCCAGGCCAGCCATCCAACAGCGCAGCAGTACTTCATCGGCGTCGCCGCGAAACACAAACGTTACGCCCAGCTTCTCGACCAATGGAAACGAATGGGAATGCAGAAACGACTCCACCTGCTCGGGTGTCGGCGCTCCGTCCTTGCTTAATGCGTTGAGTACAGGGTTCATCGTGCACGCAGTTTGTTAAGTGTGCCCGTGCGCGCAATGCGCTGCGCGCCTGTCACCTTGGTCACGCGACGTTCGTTAAGCCAGACGCGGGCATCGTTATCGAGCGTTATACAGCGGCGTGGCGCAAACCGGCGACTGAGCAGACCGAGGCGCGTAATCTGAGCTGTATCGAGACGCCGTCTTGCACCCGGAAAAACCACGAGCCCTTGTGCCAGACCCAAACCAAAATCAAAGATTTCAGCATCGCGCTGACCCTGCGGTGCGCGGTCGTGGTAAAGCACGACCCGATCACACAGCGCCATCGCGCCGGCCGACCAGGCAACCAGATTTTTGTCACGTAACAGCTCACCCATGCCCATCAAGCGCAAACGGCTGATCATGACTGCCACGTTACCTCCCGTAATGACAATAGTAGACAGCGGCGCCAATGCCTCGGCCAAGTGTTCGCGCTGCTCCACGAGCACAGGACAGCACGTCGCGGCGTCCTGCTCGTCGTATTGATTGTGGGTCGCACGGATGCGTTCGAGATGATGCCTGTCCAATGCCTGCAACTGCCCAATCGCATGGCGCTGTGCAAGCTTGGCAATGTCGTCGTCTTCGTCGGTTTCCAGCATGTCGACGGCCGCACGCATGGCATGGGTGAGCCGCCCCCGATAAAGTCGCTGCAGCACGCGCAAGCGATGCTGACGCGTCTGGTGTGCCTCACGCACGGCGTCTGACGACTGAATGACCGTTTCGGCGCGCGCGTAAAGACCAAGGTCGACCAAAGGACGCTGCACCACATCCACGAGTTCGTCCAGATCCCCTTCCGCTTCCTGCCAGCCGGCACTGATCACGCCAACTGATTCGTCCTGCTCGGTGAGTTCATGCACCGCGTTGCCGACCGTGGGCGCGGGCCGTTGCGGGCCGAGCAGGACGCGCGTTACCACGCCGGCCACCGGTGCATCATTATTTGTTTCATCGCAATTCGACACGCACGAGCGAGACAATATTTTTCAACGCATCTTCAACCACGTCGGTACGCGGGTGGCGCACAATCACATAGCCATCGCCCTCATAGCTGTCGACCGGCGCCTGCCCTTCGCGCGGCAGTTTAACGTCCACCACCAGCTCACCGTAGCGACGCTGCGCCTGGTCCAGACCGTGAATGGCATGTACACGCCCCGTGCCCTGCCCGCGAAAATACGCCGCGCCAACCGCGTAGCGCCGGGTCGGAATATCAAAGCGATCAAACGCCATCAATCGTGGCCAGGCTTTATAGAAATCGAGATCATGGGCAAACGACAGGAGCGATGAAAACTGTGCGCCGGGCGGCCGGGCGCCCACCTCAGAGATGGCGATGCGACCATCCGGCAGTGCAAACCACTCCATATGCGAGAGCCCGGTTTCGAGCCCCAACGCCTGCAAACCCCGAGTGGCCGCATCGCGAATGGGATCAAACTCCGGGCCGTCGATGTCGCGCGGCAGCATCACGCTCCACTGTATCCACTGGTTTTCCATCACCTCGAGGGGCGACGGCATGTAGCGCGAAATGGAGTGCCACACCATCTCACCGTTAATCATGACGCTGTCAAATGAGTATTCGGTCCCGCGCACGAACTCTTCAAATAAGGTAGGCGCCCCGGCATCGGGGGCAAAGCGCGCAAGATAGGTCGCCAGATCTTCAGGCCGATCCAGACGAAAGGTGCTCTTGCCGCCCGCACCGGCCGGCGGTTTTACGACCACCGGATAGCCCACTTTGTGCACAAAAGCCGCGGCCGCGGTGGCGGAACCGATCAGCGCATGGCGCGCGCACGGCACGTTGGCGGCGCTTAGTACGTCTTTCATCCGCGATTTGTCGCGAAAATTCTTGGCCGTGGCGACATCTACTCCGGGCAAGCCCAGCGCCTCGCGCGCGGCACCCAGCGGCACCTGCAGTTGTTCCAGCGGACCGAAAATACGCTGCACCGGCCCGAACTCGCGGGCCAAACGCTGCGCCGCTTCGACCAAATGCAAAGGGTCGAGCGCGTTCGACACCCGATAGTGCCCGTTGAGCCGCTGGCGCAACGCGACGGGCACCTTGTCCAGCGCATCCTGACTGATCAAGGTCAGCGTCACGTCTTCCATCTGCGCCGCGCCGTGCAAAAAGCGCAGCGTGGCATCCATGAAAAACGGCGCAACAAATATAACGTGAGGTCTCATTGCCGCACAGGTAACCACCGCGAGCAGCCCATAGCAAGCGTCCATCCCAAAAAACTTTTGTCCCGCCAAACCCCACTTGTGTCGCCACGGCGTTAATACCTGCACATGGCCACTGCAGCACCGCGACCGGTTCGTTTTGCGCTGCAACCGTCCATCACCAGATTACTGAATTTAGTGGAGAAACCCATGACCATTGATGTCCCAAAACAGCCTCTGCACCGTGCGACACGCGCGGCCGCCACCACGCTCAGCGTGGCTATCCTCGTCGCCTGCGGCGGGCAGGTCAGTCAAAACGCGGCCGAACAGGACGACGTCGGCCTCCCGCGGCAAGATGTTGGCAAGGTGAGCGCACCCCCGCAGGTTGCAAGGACGCTCGAGCAAGACCAGATCGTGGTGACCGGTTCGCGCATCGAGCGCGTTGAGTTTGAATCGGTCGCGCCCGTTGCAACCATCAGACCCGAGCCCGTGGCCGCTGTTGCCATGGACGGTACGGCGCCGCAGG
>CAYGSQ010000017.1:16488-17097 GCA_964352435.1 uncultured Gammaproteobacteria bacterium
GCGCAAGCAATATGCGCCAAACGCACTCATGCTTTCCACGATTTCGGCGGCCGCGCCTCCGCCTGCGCTGGATCGCGAACGCTACGCCGTCCTCGACGATCATGGCATCAAGCTTACGGCCGACACCCCCGTATCGACGTTCAGCGTCGATGTGGATACCGGCGCCTACAGCAACGTGCGCCGCTTTCTTAATGACGGCGCGCTGCCGCCGTCCGATGCGGTTCGGATTGAAGAGCTGATCAACTATTTCTCGTACGACTACGACCTGCCTGAAACGACCGACAAACCGTTTTCCGTCAACACGCAGGTCGCACCGACGCCATGGAACCCCGACACGCTCCTGATGCAAATTGGCATCAAGGGCTTCGAGGTACCTGCCGCCGAACGCCCGGCCAGCAATCTCGTTTTTCTGATCG
This sequence comes from uncultured Gammaproteobacteria bacterium, assembly GCA_964352435.1. Taxonomy (GTDB): domain Bacteria; phylum Pseudomonadota; class Gammaproteobacteria; order Steroidobacterales; family JBCCMA01; genus JBCCMA01. The sequence goes on from CAYGSQ010000017.1 coordinate 16,905, forward strand.
ACGTATCGGGTTCCATGCACAACGCAAACAAACTGCCGTTGCTCAAAGACGCCTTCTCCATGCTGACCGATAATCTTAACGACCATGATCGCGTGTCACTGGTCGTCTATGCCGGCGCATCGGGCGTCGTACTGCCGCCCACCGCCGGTGACGACAAGGCACGCATTGGCGAAGCACTGGACCGGCTGCGCGC
>CAYGSQ010000018.1:0-16881 GCA_964352435.1 uncultured Gammaproteobacteria bacterium
GTCGTCGCCTCCGTCGCGGAATACACGATGTTGCCAAAACCACTGTCGGTGGCGATCTCTACCAGATAAGAGTCTGCACCGCTGGCCGGTGCCCACATGAGCGTTGGCGCAATATTGACATTGAGCGCCGCCTCGCTCGGCACTTGAAGAACAGGCATGTCTGCAGCACCGTCGCCGATACGCAGCGTGAAACTGTCATCGCGCGTCCCCGTGCTGCCATTACCAATCACCGTAACCGGGTAGTCACCGGGTGCTGCACTGCCAATATTACCAAGCGTGAGAACACTGTTATTTCCTGCATTCACAGGATTAGCTGAGAACGCGCTGGTCACTGAACCGGGCGTACCGCTGGTCGACAGCGACACCGAACCGGTAAAGCCGGCAATACTCGCCACACCGACCGACAGCGTGCCGTCGTCAGGCGCACAGACTTCCAGAGATTCCTCCCCAAGGTTCACGAAAAAGTCAGGATCAGGTAGCTCAAGGACCGTGATGTTGACGTTATTGATGTCAAAGAAAATGTTGTCGGCGCATTCGACCTGAATCCGTCCGATGCTGGTCTGGATATTAGGCACGACGATTTCTTCACTGCCATCGTTGGGCGTAGACAAAGCCAGAGCTTCAGTGAAACTCAGCCCCAGATCCGATGAGAACAGGATATTGACCTGCCCGCAGCTAATCGGCGACTGATCGGTGTTGGCCACGTCCCAGGTAACGGTCTCGGCAAAACCCGGCGTCCAGGTTGTGGTCGTGTTTTGCGACGTGATTTCGAATGGTCCGGCAGTATCGGCCACGATGTGCGACACCAGATCAAAATCGACGCCGCCACCACCTGGTTGCTGGTCCAGCGCCGTCAAACGAAAGCGCATATTGCGTCCGTAGTCGGGCAGGCGCTCACCGACGCTTTGCGTGTTGCCTAAAATATCATTGAGCCTGGGCAACAAACGAGTCGGGCTTGGCACGGCCGAGAACGAACGAAACAGCGGTGCGTTGCCGCTCGGATTGTTGGGTGAGCCGCCCGGTCCCAGATCATACTGTTCCCAGCGATAGACCAGATCGTCGCCGTCCGGGTCATTAGCCGAACCGGTCAAACGCAACGGCGTGTCGATGGGCACGATACGGGTTGCGCCGGCGCTGACAATCGGCGCCTGGTTGCCGGTGGCGGTAACGGCCGCACAGGTGCTGCCACTGCCGGTCGTGGTGTAATTACCAATCTCGGTGAAGCTTGCCGTGTGAAAGTGATCGTCACTGGCGTTGGCGATGTTGTGGCTCCCACAAATACCCGCATAAGCCATGATCGTCGATCCACTACCAGGCTCGTAGGCCGTCGAGGGATTACGGTTGGGCGACGCACAGTTGGCCGCCGTACCGTTGAAGGTGTGATTGGCGCCGAACTGGTGACCGATTTCATGGGCCACGAAGTCAACGTAGAACGGGTCGCCGATCGGATTGCCAAGGCCGGTTACGCCGCGGCCCTTGTTGAAGTTACGACACACCACGCCCAGACCGGCAATACCGCCACCGCCGGTGCTGAACACATGCCCGATATCGTAGTTCGCTGCACCAATCGTCGAATCGAGCTCGGACTGGTTTTGCCCGAGCATCGCGAAACCATTGTTGTTGGTGTAGGGGTCGGATCCACTGTTGAGAAAGATGACATCGTCATTATTGGGGATGAGCACCAGACGAATCGCGAGCTCCGCCTCATACAGACCCGTTACGCGGTTGATCGCGGTCACGATTGCCGCTTGCGCACTACCTACGGTGCCGCCGTGAAATTGTGCGTATTCGCCCGTCGTGGCGACCGCGAGTCGGTAGGTGCGCAGTTCAGGCCCGGTGGCCATCCGCGCAGGTACGTCAGAGGCCTTCGGCTCGTCCGATTTTTGATCATGGACGTCGCACTTGAAGGCCCGGTCGCCCGTGGCGGTCAAGTCATCCTTGTGATAACTGATGTAGTGATTGCCGACGGCCTGGCCGCTGCGATACTGGTAAGGGTCAACGTAGACCGTACCGTTGGCACCGCGCGCCATGGCATGAAAACCAGCGGGCGTACGATCAAGCCGCACCCAGGCCGTGGGGTCATCGATACCAACGCCTGCATAGGTGCGAATCTGCGGATAGCGCGCCGCAAGCTCGGGCGCCATCACAAACACCTCGTGAATCATGAATCGTTCAAACTTGCCGTGCGGCATGGGCAGCGACAGTGTAATGCCCGGCCCACCCGCATCGGCCGCAGGCGCACGCGCCAGTGTCGATGCCACAACATCGTCATTGAGCGTAAAGGTCCGGTAGTGCGCGGGACGAATATAAGTCTCGCCGCGCGTCGCAATACTGCTGACCGCAACTTCTTCCCAGATACCGTCGGCCGATCGCTCCTGCGCTGCACCGGCGACCGTGATGGCGCCCAGCAGGCAGGTCGTCAGCAAGCCGGCCAACCCTCGATTGAATCGCTTCATTTTTTTGTCCTCATTGGAAATCCCCTGCCCCGCGTGCCCTCACGCTAGGGATAAATCAGCCCCGTAGGCCCAGGCGCACGGAAAAACGCCGCACGCATCAGCCCAAGGTCAACGACGTTTACGACACCGTCGACGTTTAGGTCAGCCGCCGGGTCGGCACTGAAAAACTGTGTTCGCAGCAAGCCAAGGTCGACCACATTGACGATCCCGTCACCGCTCAAATCGGCGTCGCACGCGTTACCAAACAGGTCTGCGTCGCCATCAAATTGATCCGCGTTGCGGATCAAAACACAGTTATCGTTTAAATCGGTGACGCCGTCGCCGTCCGTATCGGCCACCAGCCAGCCTATATCCTGCATAAAACTCGGCGTCAGGTCGATATCGACAGTCCCGCGCAACGACGCGGTCAGCGCAGGCTCCATGAGCGCGTTGGGTGATGCCGAGGTGTCAAAGTGCGACAACGTGGACCCGGGCTGGACCGTAGACGGGGCATAAAGACGTGTAAACCCGCCAAAACCGAACCCGGCCGTCCACACCTCCTGTGCACGAGCATTGGTCGCGGCGCCGTCGAACACCAGGTTTGCGCCCGCACGCACGGCGCTTTGGCGTTGCGCGTTGGTCATCTGTGACAAATACAGACCCTGCGCACCGTCGAACGCGAAACGATCGAAGATGGTCGGCCGCGACGATGGCATCGCGCCCGTTGTGACATTGATCAGACTGACAAAGCCCAGACCGTGGCCCAGCTCATGCATCATTGTGTTGAGCAGATCGATGTCGTTGCCGGGCGGTTGGTTATCGAGGCCGTAGTACCAGTTGCGCCCGCTCAGGCAGGCGTTGTTGTTATCAATGTTGCCGTTGAAGCTGACGCGCATATCGGGCTCGCCCGCTTCGCGGTTGCTGTCGCTCAATGCGTCAGCCAGCGCGCTGACATACCAGGTGTCGGCCAGCGGAGCGCCGGGGAAATCAGAAAAAATACTTTGCGCCGATGCCGAGCCAAGGACCGCGGAGGACGCACTACACGTCAGGTTCGAAAAGACCGCGCGAACCTGAACGTCTTGCGGCCCGATCACGATATTGCCCCAGATCTCGCTCACCAGTTCCAACACGATCCGGCGTTGCTCGCCCAGCGTCGTGCCCGGGTTGCCGCCGACCGGTGTCGCGGGTTCGGTGGCGTTGAAACCGAACCCGGACGGCTCGGGATAGTTGATCTCGAAAACGGTGGCAGTGGCCGGCATACTCGCGCTCACCGCTGCCAGCCACAGGACCAGCGCCATCGAACTGCGCACAGGGGTCACTTTGTTTCTCCGACGGCCAATACCTGGGCCGCCGCATCAACGCCCATTACGCACTGCACCTCGAGTGTGTCGTCGTCATTGGTATACGCCACCACAAACGCCGTATGTTCGGCGCCCATACGCAGCGCCTGAGTACCATCAGAGAGGGCCTTGGCCGGACCCGACTTTGCAGGCGTCCCCGCCGCCGCCATGGCCGCGCGCAAATGCGCGACAAGCTGCGCTCGGCGGGCCTCATCGATGTGTACGAGCTGGCCCTGTGCATCAACGGTAATGCCGTTGTGCGTGGTCGGCGTGTCGGCCACCGCGGCCTGCAGTGCCGCGACGCTAACCCACGACATAGCAAGCCATGCAGTAATTCTGATCATGCTGAACTCTCCGTGATCCGCAGCGACAGCCGCGGCACAGGCTTTGTTGTTTTGATTTTGCCCCCGTCCAGCTTAGAAAAAATAGCGGGCCGCCACAATTAACATAATGACGGAAAACCCGGTGAAAATGCCCTGCTATCGACACTCAGGCCCGTTAGTCGGGGTTTGTCGTCAGCCGGAATGGCTTGGGCAGGTGATCGCTCAAACGCGTACATTGATCCAATCCGGTAACGATTGGCGTCTCGTCAGCGGCAAATTCCGCCAGGAACTGCAAACAGGCGCCACAGGGCACCGGCCGCGCATCGCTCCCCTCGGGGCCGATTACGCACACGGCGATGCGCGCAACCTTGCGCTGCCCACCGGCCACCATCGACACCAGCGCCACGCGCTCGGCGCATATGGTGAGCCCGTAGCTGGCGTTTTCGACGTTACAGCCCGCAAACACCTCGCCATCAATGGTCTCGACAACGGCCCCGACACAGACGCCCGAATACGGGCTGTAGGCACGCTGTGCCGCCCGCCGCGCCCGCTCGAAAAAAGCTTCCTGATCGTCCATTTCACGCTCCGCAATCAGTGCCCGTGATATTCTTGCGTGCAGGTCGGCGACCGTCGACCCTGATCAGCCACGGGACCCAACATGACCAACGACGCTCAACTGGAGTCGTACGCCAACGAGCTCGACCAACACGACGACTATCGCGTCGTGCGTCGCTACCAGCGGCCGTCGCACTATGCACTGCCCGCCGCGGACGATACCACGATCCGCACCGGCATTTACCTGGATACCGAGACCACTGGCTTCGATGAAGACACCTGTAAAATCATCGAACTGGCCATGGTCAAATTCCGCTTCAGCTCGGACGGCCGGCTGTTTGATATGCCCGCCGACTTCGACGAGTTCAATGATCCCGGCAGCCCGATCCCCGACGAAATTATCACGCTCACCGGCATCACAGACGACATGGTGCGCGGCCAACGTCTCGATCAGGACAAAATCAGTGAGTTTATGGCCGGCACCGCGCTGATCATCGCGCACAATGCCGCCTTTGACCGGCGCTTTTGCGAAGCCCATCTACAGGGGTTCGACAACTTTGCATGGGGCTGCTCCGCCTCGCAGGTGCCGTGGCGCGAAGCGGGCTTCGAGAGCCGCAAGCTTGAGTACCTGGCCTACCGCCAGGGCTTTTTCTACACCGGCCACCGCGCCATCACCGATTGCCTGGCGGGTCTGCATACGCTGGCACAACCGCTGCCGGACATTGGCGGCACCGGGTTTTCGCACCTGATCGACAATGCGCGTGCCAAACATGTGCGTATTTATGCCAAAGGCAGCCCGTTTGAGACCAAGGACATGCTGCGCGCTCGCGGCTATCGCTGGAATCCGGGGGACAACGGCAAACCAAAAGCCTGGTACATAGACGTTGACGAAGCCGCGTCGGAAGCCGAGTTCGCGTGGCTCAACGACGAGGTGTTTCATCGCCGCGTCGATTTGCCGACCACGCCCATCACCCCTTTCAATCGATTTTCCAATCGCATTTAAACGAGACCGAGTATGACAACATTGACGGCGGGCATTGACGCCCGCGTAACGCCGGCCGGCAGTCTGGAACTGCTTTCGCAGCACGAAGTCGCCAAGTTGCGCGACCAGAGCATGGGCGGGCTTTACGACCTGTTCCGCCGCTGCTCACTGGCGGTACTGAACAGCGGCCAGGAAATAGACGACGTGCGGGCCATGCTGGAAGAGCATCGCAATTTTGATATCTCGGTGGTGCAACAAGAACGCGGCGTCAAACTCGACCTGCGTGGGGCACCGCGCGGTGCTTTTGTTGATGGCGACATCATCAAGGGCACACAGGAAAACCTGTTCGCCGTCATGCGCGACATTTTGTTTGTCGACCACGAGATTCAGGACACCGGCAAGTTCGACATGGCGCGCAGTGAAGACATCACCAACGCCGTGTTCCACATCTTGCGCAATGCCGGCACATTGCGGCCACGGTCCCTGCTGGACCTGACCGTATGCTGGGGCGGCCACTCAATCTCGCGGTACGAATACAACTACACCAAAAAGGTCGGTTACGAGCTTGGCCTGCGCGGACTCAATGTCGTCACTGGCTGCGGCCCAGGCGCCATGAAGGGCCCAATGAAAGGCGCCACCATTGGCCATTCCAAACAGCGCATTCGGGGCGGCCGCTACATTGGCCTGACCGAGCCTTCGATTATCGCCGCCGAAGCCCCCAATCCGATCGTCAATGATCTGGTCATCCTGCCCGACATCGAAAAGCGACTGGAGGCCTTCGTTCGTGCCGGTCACGGCGTGGTGGTGTTCCCAGGCGGCGCAGGCACGGCGGAAGAGGTCCTTTACCTGCTGGGCATCCTGCTCAATCCGGCCAATGCCGATATGCCCTTCCCACTGGTGCTAACCGCGCCCAAAGACAGCGCGGGTTACATGACCAAACTCGACACTTTTATCGGGGAGACGCTGGGCGAAGTAGCCCGTCAAAAGTACCAGATCATCATCGACGACCCGGCGCAGGTAGCGCGCGCCATGCGTGACGGTTTCGAGGAGGTACGCACCTATCGTCGGGACACTGCCGATGCGTATTACTACAACTGGGGCTTGACGATCGAACGCAATTTTCAGGAACCGTTTGAACCGACGCACGAGGCCATGGCGGAGCTGAATTTACGCAAGGATCAACCGGTCCACGAACTGGCGGCCAATTTGCGCCGTGCGTTTTCCGGCATTGTTGCGGGCAACGTCAAAGAGGGTGGCATCGCCGCCATTGAAGAACATGGCCCGTTTGAGCTATCGGGTGATCGCGAGTTGATGAGTCTACTGGATGAACTGCTGCGCTCTTTTGTCGAGCAAAAGCGCATGAAGCTGGGCACTGACGAGTACAAGCCGTGCTATCGGCTCGTGCTGTAGTGCGCTAGCCTGCCACGCTGTCGTGCGAATTGCCCAGAGCGATCGATGCCATTTTCTGATCGTGCGCGATGGCCAGTTTCAGCAGCGGTATAGCCTCGTGCGGCAGCCCTTGCGAAAGCCGAATGCGCCCAAGACGACGCAGTAGTTCAGGGTGATACGGGTGCGACTCGAGTGCTCGCTCCAGAACGCTCGACGCGCTCTCCAACATGTTCCACGATACAAGACGATCGGAGATGCTTTTGGCTCGCTCTATCTGGCGCATATCGTAGTTCCGTTTGTCGTTATTTTGAATGGCTGAACATAAGTCCGTGCTACGACAAAAGAGTGCCGCGCATCTGCGCTGCGCGCCGTGATCCGGATCACACAACGTGGCAATAAACGAAAACGGCCCAACCGGAAAACCGGTTGGGCCGTTCGAGCGCCAAAGGCGGGAAGAGTCTAGCGCTTGTCGAGCGGTACGAAGTCCCGGTGGCCAGAGCCCGTGTACAACTGACGCGGACGGCCAATACGCATGGCGCCCGAGGAACCCGACACCATTTCCATCCAGTGCGAGATCCAGCCCACTGCGCGGCCGATCGAGAACATCACGGTGAACATGTTCATCGGAATGCCCAGCGCCTGATAAATGATGCCCGAGTAAAAGTCGACGTTCGGGTACAGGTGACGCTTGACGAAGTACTCGTCCTTGAGCGCGATCTCTTCCAGACGCATCGCCAGTTCCATGCGCGGGTCGTCGCCGTAGTTGGCGAGAACCTCGTGAGCGATCTTTTTGATGATGCGCGCACGCGGATCGAAGTTCTTGTACACGCGATGGCCGAAGCCCATCAGGCGGAAACTGTCGTTCTTGTCTTTGGCTTTCGCGATGAACTTGTCGATGTTTTTAACCGAGCCAATTTCATCGAGCATGTGCAGGACCGCCTCGTTGGCGCCGCCGTGAGCAGGCCCCCACAGACAGGCCGTGCCGGCTGCAATCGCGCCGTACGGGTTAGCGCCTGACGAACCGGCCAAACGCACCGTTGAGGTTGACGCGTTTTGCTCGTGATCGGCGTGCAGCGTGAACAAAACGTCCAGCGCCCTTTCGGCCAGCGGATCCACTTCGTATTCTTCTGCTGGCACTGCAAACATCATGTACAGCAGGTTGGCCGTATAGCTCAGGTCATTGCGTGGGTACATGAACGGCTGACCCAGAGAATGCTTGTAGCTGGCGGCAGCAATGGTCGGCATCTTGGCGATGATGCGATGCGCCGTAATCATGCGCTGCTCTGGATTATTGATATCCAGCGCATCGTGATAGAACGCAGACAGTGAGCCGACGACGCCGGTCATCATGGCCATCGGGTGCGCGTCGTAGTGGAAGCCGTCCAGGAAGCGGCGCAGACCCTCGTTGATCATCGTGTGGACACGAATGATGCCTTCAAATTCTTCTTTCTGAGTGAGTGTGGGCAGCTCGCCGTGGATCAGCAGGTAGCATACTTCCAGGTAGTTGCAGTGATCGGCCAGCTCGTCGATCGGATAACCGCGATACATCAATTCGCCTTTGCCACCATCGAGATAGGTGATCTGGCTTTCGCAACTCGCGGTCGATACAAAACCGGGATCGAGCGTGAAATGCCCGAACGATTTGTGCAGCGAACCGATATCAATGACGGGGCTGCCTTCCGTGCCCTCGCGCACTGGCAATTGAACGGACTCGCCCGTGCCATCGTGAGTAATCGTTACGCTCGAATCTGCCATAGTCCCTGTTCCTTACATCTCAAATTAAACCTGGTCCAACTGCGCACTCGACTATTCTTCACGTCGAGCCAGCCAGCAAGGATAGCCCTTTTCGGGCGCAAAATCAGTCAAAACTACCGCACTGCACCAAGTTTGGGCTTTCTCAACGGAGTCTGCGCAGGTTTGCGCTTTGTGACTGCGCACGACAAAGGCCCGCGCCCCCTGCAAAACGAAAAAAAACCGGCGTCATGGACGCCGGCTCAACAGGGGGAGTAACAATCAAACAATCGAGAAAAACAGGAGGTTCAATGCAGATGTGACCAATGAATTACGTGCACGTCGTCCGTATCGACGTCCAGATTCCGGGCCAGCATGTATTTGGCTTCGTCAGCCATCATGCCGTCCGCCCGAACCCGATCGACGTGTACGACGCCGGTGAATTCGCCGAAGCCGGTACCGCCAAGTTCAGTCAGCACAAAGTGCGCGTAATATTTCACATCCATGGACGTACAATAACAGCGAAGTGTGAGGTCCTCTGTGATCCGAAACACAGATTTTTTATTGCCATAATCCGTAAAAATATGTCGCTATTTTTCTATCACGAGGGCTGCGCGGCCCACGATATGGGCGCAAGCCATCCAGAGACGCCCAAACGATTGCGTGCGGTACGTGACGCCGTGCAGCTCGCGCTACCCGGATTGGAGTCACGCACACCAAAGCCTGCAAACTACGCGGCGCTGGCCCGCGCCCACAGCACGCGTCACGTCGACCTGCTGTTCGAAAGCGCACCGGCCGAGGGTACCGTGGCACTGGACGCCGATACCATCATGATGCCGCATTCACTCAACGCCGCGCGGCTGGCGGCCGGCGCACTGGTGGACGCAACCGACGCGGTAGCGCAGCGCAAGAGTCCAATCGCGTTTTGCTGCGTTCGCCCGCCAGGACATCATGCCGAGCGCGAACAGGCCATGGGGTTTTGTTTGTTCAACAACGTGGCAGCCGCGGCGCTGCAGGCGCTGGAGGTGCACGGCATGCAGCGGGTGGCAATTCTCGATTTCGACGTCCACCACGGCAATGGTACGGAAGACATCTTTCGCGACGATCCGCGCGTGCTGTTGTGTTCGTCGTACCAGCACCCGTTCTACCCCTACACCAATACGCCATCCGTTGACGGTCAGCGCATCAATGTGCCGCTGGCTGCCGGCACCGGGAGTGACGCTTTTCGGCGCGCCATCATGGCACGCTGGCTACCTGCTCTGCATGCGTTCAAACCTGAATTGATGGTCGTGAGTGCCGGCTTCGACGCTCACCTCGACGATCCGCTGGGCGGGCTGGCGCTGCATGATCACGACTTCCTGTGGCTGGGTCAGACGATTGGCGCGGCGGCCAATGCACTGTGCGATGGGCGCGTCGTCGCGGGTCTGGAGGGCGGCTATGATCTCGCGGCGCTGGGACGCAGCGCCGCGATGTTTTGCATGGGGCTCACCGGCGCGGTTGCGCCGAATTGCGCTACTGCTTGACGATCGGGTCAATCGTGCTCACCGCCAACGGATGATAACCCGGACGGGCTTTGTCGTACGCGCGGCGCGCGAAGGCCATGCCCCGGTCTGTTTCAACCAGTGCCTCATACAAAGGCACGATTAGCTTGCGTCGCCCAATGCCCACCAGATACGCCTCCATCGGCGCGAAGGCCGGAGCGTAATCATAACGGATAGCCTGCAAGAACCAACTGTGGAGGATTTCGTTGTTGCGACTGTTGGTCAAGCCAAACGCCGCATCCAGTTCGCTCATCCGGGATGCCGCCATATCTTTCGGCAGATTGTTCAGAAAGTAGAGCCACTCGTGCACGCTCCACGCGTCACTGCCAGACTGATCGAGGCGTTTCGAGCCGGCCAGCCATTCACCGGTAAAGCCTTCAATGGTCTCAAAGGCATCGGAAAACGGCCGCGGACGATCTGCCGGCAGACCGGGCGCGAATACCCATTCATCCACTTGCGCGCGCGTGACCACGCCCGGCGTCGCCTGCAGCAATGACTGATCAAGAAAACTCATGAACTGCTCGGTGGTGATGCTCTTGAACGCAAAGGCGTCGAAATAGGCGCGTAGAAACTGGTCGAAACGATCTCGTCCAAAGCGTGTTTCCAGCCAGGTCAGGAACAGCTGCCCCTTCGTGTAAGGCACGCCGGTAAACACGTCGTCGGCGTCACGGCCACGCAAATCGATCGCCAGAATCTGATCGCCCGCCGGCATATCGACCAGGCTGCTTTCCAGTCCCTGCACGTCCAGGAAGTACTCCATCTGAGCACGACGTTCGCCATAGACCTGATGCATGATCCGGTCGGTCAAAAATGACGTGAAGCCCTCGTTAAGCCATAGATCACGCCAGGTCGCATTGGTCACAAGGTTGCCCGACCACGAATGCGCCAACTCATGCGCAATCAGCGCGACCAGGCTCTTGTCACCCGCGATGACGGTCGGGGTGATAAAGGACAGGCGCGGATTTTCCATGCCACCAAACGGGAAGCTCGGCGGCAAAATCAGCAGGTCATAACGGCCCCAGCGATACGGACCGTAGAGGTCTTCGCTAATGACCAGCATGCGCTCGGTGTCGGCGAATTCAGCGGCCGCCGCATCGACCAGCGCCGGCTCGGCATAAATGCCGGTTCTTGCGCTCATGGGCTTGAACGTCAGGTCGCCGACGGCCAGCGCGATCAGATAAGCCGGGATTGCCTGCGGCATTTCAAAATCGTACTCGCCGTCGCGTTCGGTTTGTGGATCGTTGGACGCGCTCATCACCGCCAGTAGATCTTCCGGTGTGCTGATGGTCGCCGTATACGTCATGCGCACCGACGGTGTGTCCTGCACGGGTATCCAGCTACGCGCGTGAATTGCCTGTGACTGCGAGAACAAAAACGGCTGCTTCTTGCCCGCCGTTTGCGCCGGCGTCAGCCACTGCAAGCCGCTGGCCTGCGGCGAGGTGGCGTAATCAATCATAAGACGCGCCGTCCGCACCATGCCAGGCACCAGCTCAATGGTCAGCGCACTACCCAGGTTGGGGTCCTTTTCCGCCAGCGAAAACGTCAGCGGCACGACCGACTCGCCGACGAAGGCGCGCACGCTGGTCACCGTCAAATCACGCGTATCGAGCACGATGCGCTTGGCGCCCGGCGACAGCGCTACACGCAAACTGGCCTGGCCCGCGAGCGTTTTCGCATCGAAGTCGACGGCCAGATCGAGATGCACGTGCTCAACACGCGCCTCTTTGACGTTGGCAAACGAATGATAGTCGCGCCCTTCCTCAATCGTCGTCTCATCGGCTTTGGCAACCGCTGTTTCGGACGCCGTCTTGTCCATCGTCGTGGCAACTGTGTTGGCACAACCGCCAAGGCCCATTGCCAATACAACCCATGCGGCACCGGCGGCCGCGAGAATTTTAATATGATGCATTACCAGATCCGCGTGATGGCGTCAGGGGCGCGATACATCGGGTCGCCCGGCTTCACGTCATACGCTTCGAAAAACGTTGGCATGTTCGACACAATGCCGTTGACGCGATACTGGCTGGGTGAATGTGGATCGGTCACCAGTCGTTGACGCAGTTCGTCGTCGCGATACAAACGACGCCAGATCTGTGCCCAACCGGCGAAAAAGCGCTGATCCCCGGTATACCCGGCGATGACCGGCGACTTCTTGCCGCCCAGCGACAACTGATACGCCTTGTACGCCATGGCAAGGCCCGCCAGATCGCCAATGTTTTCACCCAGGGTGAATGCGCCGTTCACCGACATGTCCTCAAACACGGAGTAGCCGTTGTACTGCTCAACCAGACCGTCGGCACGCGCCTTGAACTCGACCGCATCGTTCTCGGTCCACCAGTCCCGCAGGTTGCCGTCGCCATCGGATTTACGTCCCTGGTCATCAAAACCGTGGCTGAATTCGTGCCCAATCACAGCCACAATCGCGCCGTAGTTAACCGCATCGTCGGCTTCAAGATTGAAGAACGGCGGTTGCAAAATGGCGGCCGGAAAGACGATCTCGTTCATCGAGGGGTTGTAATAGGCGTTGACCGTTTGCGGCGACATGAACCACTCATTGCGATCAATCGGACGGCCCAGCTTCGAGATCATGCGGCGATATTCCACGACCCGCGATCCAAGTACGTTGCGCAGCAGCTGGTCCGGCTCGACGGTCAGACTGGAGTAGTCCTTCCATTCATCGGGGTAGCCAATCTTCGGCGTGAACTTGGCAAGCTTGGCCTGCGCTTCGATCTTGGTCTCGGGGCTCATCCACTCCAGGTCGTCAATCGCAATGGCAAACGCCTGGCGCAGGTTCTCTACCAGCGTTTCCATACGCGCTTTGGCTTCAGGCTTGAAATGCTGCTCGACGTAGAGCTTGCCGACCACTTCGCCCAAGGCATTTTCGACGGCATTGACGCCGCGACGCCAACGCGGCCGCATCTCTTCCACGCCGCTGAGCGTACGCCGATAAAAGTCGAAATCCTCATCGACATAGTTGCTGCCGAGGAACTGCGCGTTCACGCTCAGCACATTCCAGTACAAATATCCGCGCCATACATCGATGGGCGTATCGGCCACGATCTTGGCCATAGCCTGAAAGTAGTCTGGCTGGCGAATGATGATGTGCTCTTCGCCCTTAAGGCCTGCGGCGCCAAGCACGTCACGCCAATTTATCTCCGGCGTCAGCTCATTGGCTTGCGCCACGGTGTACTTGTTATAAACGGCGTTGCGGTCGCGGTTGCGCACGCGCTCCCAGTGCGCGGCGGCCAGACGTGTTTCCAGCGCCATGATTTGCTCGGCACGCGCAGCGGTGTTGTCGACCGCCGCCAGACTGAGCATGTTGCGGATGTGGGCGACGTACGCGGTACGCGTCGTGACAAACTTTTCGGCCTCATTTTCGTAGTAGTCCTTGTCGGGCATGCCCAAACCAGCCTGCGTGAAGTACGCCACATAGCGCGTTGAATTCTTGGCATCCTGATTAACGAACAAGCGGAACGGCGAACCACTCCCGGTGGCTTGCGCCGAGCCAAAGTAACTCATCAATCCCGCGACGCTGTCGATGGCATCAATGCGCCCGATTTCCGCGTTCAACGGTGTCAGACCGACGCGGTCGATCGCGTCTTCGTCCATAAAGCTGCGATAAAAATCACCAACTTTCTGTGTATCTGTGCCCTTTCGCGCGGGCGTCCTGGACGCCTGCTCGATGATGACGCGAAGATGATCGCGCGCTTCGTCTGCAAGCTGGGTAAACGAGCCATAGTTGGACTCGTCGGACGGAATCTCGGTATTGTCCAGCCAGCCACCGTTCACATGACGGAAGAAATCGTCCTGCGGGCGCACGCTCGTATCGAAATTGGCGGGATCAAAGCCCAGTCGCGCCGTGTCCTTGGACATCTTGCCCGGCTCGTTCATGTCGGTCATTGCGCAGCCGGTAGCGATCAAAGCGGTCACAGCCGCTCCCAAATACCATCTCATTGGTGTACCCCAGATTGATTTTCGCGGAGCCGAAGAATAGCAAAAAACACCGCTCCTCCGTTGGGAGGCAGTGCAGCAAAGGCTCGTGTACTGGTTTGGAAGGGCCGCAGCGCGAAAAGTTCGCGTGAAAACTAGTCGGGAGCGCGCCCGGACTCCTTGACGTATTGCAGCTGGTAGGAGCCAATGGTAATGATATCGCCCGTCTCCAGGCTGTATTTTTTGATCCGCTTACGGTTCACATAGGTGCCATTCATACTATCGAGATCAAGCACATAGTCGTCTTTGAGCACGGTGAAAATCTGCGCGTGATGGCGGCTCGCGTTTTTGCAATCCAGGCGAATATCACAATCGTGCTTGCGGCCAATCGTGATACGGCGCTTGTTCAAGCTGTATTCGGCCACCTGTTCGCCGTCTTTTTTGACCAGCAACTTGGCAGCCTGAGCTTCATGCAATGTGCGGAGCGTGGGAGTGGGCATGATTGAGCGGTATCACCAACAGACGTTAAGTAAAGAGGCAGTATTGGAAAAAAGACGTTCATGCGCCCAAGTCCAGCGTGCATCGTGTCAAGAAAATGGCGATCTGCCAAGGCAGGGTGCCGCATAAAACAACGATGATGAGAACAGTAGCAGACCGATTGTGACCAAAAGTAGACCCCCGTCGCATTTGGCCACTCGCAAACTGTGGCCGTGCGGTCGCGGCTACGCCATTCCATGTTACATAATCTGTAGGGCGCCCACTGGGCCAGCGTGACAAACGTCAGTGTTCCAGGGTGACAGATACGACTTATAGTCTGGTGTGGGTTCAATGACACTTTGAGACGTCATTACCCACAGGAGAACGAGCAATGAATTTTCTTAAGACTTTGACCATCGTTTTGGTTGCGACCAGCGTGCTTTCGGCCGGAGCGCTGAGCATTGAATCCATTGAACACGCCAGTGTGCGCAATGACCTTGATGCGCTTGTCGCGCTGCGCAACGACGCGGATGCGGCAGCCACACCTTTCGCCACGGCGTTTCTGGAGTACCGAATTGGCGTTGCGGCCAATGCACTGAGCGATACCAAAACCGCGAAGCGCAGCCTGAAAACCAGCGCCAAGATCCTCAAGGGCCTGCTGGATGAAACACCCGATTCGGTCGAATCACTAACGCTGCTGGCCAACGTATACGGCATGACCATGGGTGTCAGCCCGATCAAGGCCCCCTTCCTCGGACCCAAGGCCGAGCGCCTGATTGAGCGCGCGTACGAAATCGCGCCCGGCAATGCGCAAGTTTTGTTGGTCCGTGGCATCTCGGCCTTTAATACCCCAAGCATGTTTGGCGGCAGCAAGACCAAGGCACTCGACTGGCTCGACCAGGCGATCAAAGCCTACGATTCCAACGCATCGACGCAAAAATGGGGCGCAGCAGAAGCCTACGTGTGGCGCGCACTGACGCTGGACGCGATGGAGCGACGCGGCGACGCCATTGCCGATCTGAACGAAGCGCTGGCACGCGAACCGGATTACGCCTGGGCCCAGTTTATTTTGGGCAACATGCAAGCGACCGGCTGATTCGCGGGCTGACCGGGACCGCCAGCCGCGCAACGTTCGGCGCACGGCTGGCGGTTTTTGCACAAGAGCACCATCACTATGACCACAGACCGAGTACTGGATCCCAAAGCAGACTGCGCGACTCCCGTGCCCAAGGGCCCGTGGTGGAAACGCATGTTCGCCACGCCCAAAGAGCTCGGCTATCTGCCCCACGTCTGGCTCCTTTTTCTCGGTTTCTTTTTACTGCCCTTGCTCGGCATGGAGCTTAACGAACCGTCGCTGTGGATTTGTCTGGGCGCACTCATCATATTTTTGCCGGTCTACTACGCCGGCTTTCGGCGGGAAGGTCGCGCACTGTTCGGGCCGATCGCCGTCATCGCCCTGTTCGGCGCCACCCTGGGTCCGATCAACGTCGGGTCCAACGTGTTCTTTCACTATGCTTCTTTTTTTGCGGGTCAGGCCACCACCGCCCGGCGCGCGCTGCTCATCGTGGGCTTTTTTTGCCTCTGGATTTTGCTTACATCATGGGTATTCGATATGCCCAGTTATTACTTTGGACCGGGCATCCTGGTCTCACTCGGCCTCGTCGGCATCAGTATTCAGGAGCGCCAACGTCAACTGGCCGATTCGGCGCTACGACGTTCGCAAGAAGAGGTGCAAACCCTGGCACAGCTGGCGGAACGCGAACGCATTGCCCGCGATCTGCACGACGTAGTTGGCCACACACTGTCCATGATCACGCTCAAAGCCGAACTTGCGGGCAAGCTGATCCACACCGACCCGGCGCGTGGCGCGCAGGAACTGGCTGAAATCGCCCAGACGTCACGCGATGCCCTGGCCAGCGTGCGAGAAACCGTGAGTGGCTATCGACGCATTGGTCTGGTGGAACAAATTGACGACGCTCGCAAGGCCCTCGCCAGCGCCGACGTGGCGCTCACAACAGACATCCAGAAGCTCACGCTGCAACCGCGCCACGAATCCATGTTGGCCTTACTGGTGCGCGAAGCGGTGACCAACGTGATTCGTCATGCCAATGCCACGCAGTGTCACATCACGCTGCACGCCGATAGCGACGCACTCGAACTGATCGTGCACGACAATGG
>CAYGSQ010000019.1:0-7064 GCA_964352435.1 uncultured Gammaproteobacteria bacterium
CGCAGAGCAGTTTCTTTTTGCCACTCGATCGGATCGAGCGGGCACTGGCGCTGATTCGTGAAGGCGCAGATGTACCGCGCGGCACCTTGCAGACCGTGTTTGTTCATCTCCCGTTCGATGAACTGCGCCGTTTGGGACTCGATCCCGATACCGAACGCACGGCACGTGAAGACAATGCAGGCGGCACCGGTATGTTGACCGTCGGTCAGGTAGTACCCGGTGCGCCGGTGGACGGCCAGCTGCAGTCGGGCGACATTCTCGTCAGCGGCGGCGGCAAACGCGTTACCACGTTTGTACCGCTGGCCGAAATTCTGGACGCCAACGTAGGGCAGCCGATCGAGGTCGCGTTCGAGCGCGGCGGCACGCGTCATACCATGCAGGTGGCGGTTGACGACCTTCATTCCATCTCACCTGCCGAATTTATTGAAGTAGGCGAAGCGGTGCTGCACCGTTTGTCGTACCAGCAGGCGCGGCATTTCAATATGCCGGCCGTAGGCGTTTATGTGGCCAATCCCGGTTATGTGTTTGGTACCGCAGCCATTCCGCGCGGCGCGGTCATCAGTTCAGTGGACGGCGTGCCGACGTCGGACCTGGATGCGCTGGAAAAAGTTATCGATTCATTGGGCGACGGCGATCGCGCCAGTGTGCGTTATTACACCGACGATGATCCGCGCAACAGCACGGTGCGTGTCGTGCGTATGGATCGTCGCTGGTTCAGGTCACGGCGCTGCTATCGCGATGACGATTTGGGTACGTGGCCGTGCCGCGAACTGGCGGCGGGTCCGGCGAGTGAACCGCTCACGCCGACGACCGTCAGCTACGCCAAACACGACGATCCGCGCGCCGATGCGCTGGCGCGTTCGCTGGTGCGGGTCAACTTCGATATGCCCTACACCGCTTCGGGCGTGTCCGATCGCTATTACCACGGTACCGGCCTTGTGGTTGACGCCGAGCGCGGGTGGGTCGTGGTCGACCGCAACACTGTGCCGGTCGCGCTGGGCGACGTGAACATGACGTTCGCGGGCTCCATCGAGGTGAGTGCCAAAGTGCTCTACGTGCACCCGATACACAATCTGACCGTGTTGCAGTATGACCCTGCGCTGTTGGGCGACACACCTGTGCGTTCGGCCAAATTGCGCGATGCGCCCGGTCGGCCGGGTGACAAAGTGTGGGTGGTGGGGCTCAAAGGCGATCACCGTTTGGTGACGCAGCCCACCGAAGTCGCGTCGATCGATCCGGTGCAGTTTCCGTTGTCGCGCACATTCCGTTTCCGCCAAACCAATTTGGAGACCGTTGCGCTGGTCAATCCACCGGCCGACATTGATGGCGTGTTAGCCGACAAAAAGGGGCAGGTCGTGTCGCTATGGTCGAGCTTTGCATTCCAAAGCGGACAGGGCGCGGGCCAGACAAACAAAGGTGTGCCGATCGAGCCGGTGCGCGAGATGATTAAACGACTGCGTTCGGGTGAGCCTCTGCGTTCGCTGGAAACGGAGTTTGTGCCGGTGCCAATGTCTGCAGCGCGCAAGCTGGGCCTGCCTGCTGAACTTGCCGATCGCATCGAGAAACACGATCCGAAGCGGCGCCAGGTATTGAAGGTTTTGCGTACGGTGGCAGGCACGCCAGCGGCAACCCACATCCGGGCAGGCGATCTGCTCCTGTCCATCGATGATAAACCGATCACCAACTTCCGCGCGGCGGAACGTGCCACGCAAAAAGAACGCGTCGCGATCAAGCTGTGGCGTGACAAGAAGCTGCACGAATTTGAAATGGATACCGTCGAGTTGGCGGGTGAGGGCCTTGATCGCGTCTTCCTGTGGGCCGGAGCCCTGATCCAGGAGCCGCATCGCGCATTGGCTGCTCAACGTGGTATTGAACCCGGCGGTGTCTACGTCGCGTACTTCGGCTACGGCTCACCAGCGACGCGTTATGGTCTGTGGCCGGGACGGCGCATTGTTGAGGTGGACGGTCGTCCGGTCGAAGATCTCGATTCGTTCATGACCGCGGTCACCGAGAAATCTGATCGCGAATCAGTGCGGCTCAAAACGGTGACCTGGAATGACGCCATCGAAGTCATCACACTGCGTCTCGACAATGAATACTGGCCGGCGTATGAAATCCGGCGGACGGATTCTGGCTGGGAACGCGCTGATCTGACCTGACGTATACGCGACCGGCGACGCGGCGTCAGGTGGTGGCGGGCTCTGCTGCCACCTGCAGCTTCGCGAGCAGCGCCTGCGGTGTGTCGATGGGCAAGCCGCAGGTTTGTCCCTGACACACGTACGCCACGCCACCTGGTTGTGGCGCGCGCGTTGCGAGCAACTCCGGCAAGTTGTCCACGTTATCGGCAATCGCATACACCTGTCGCCGGGGCGCATACGATTTGGTTGGCGTGAGCCAGCGCGTCAGATCATCGGCCGCTGCGCGAATAACCACGATCTGCGGTTCGGTCAAGTATTCCTCCAGCGCATCCATCACCGCCGCGTGGCCATGGGGTACGTGATTGATCGGCTCCCAGGCCGCTTCCACGGTACCGCGGGCAGCGTCGATGTAGCGGTTTTCGCCGAGTAAATGCCCCAGACGCAGCAGCGCACGCGCCGCGACACCGTTGCCACTTTGTGTGGCATTGTCGGCGATCGGCTTCATGCGATGGATGACCTGTTCATGGTCGTCCGACGTAAAGAAGAAGCCGCCGTCCACCGAATCGTGAAAGTGCTCGATCAGGCTGTCGGCCAGTGCGGTTGCGAAGTCGAGATCGACCGTCCGAAAACGTGTTTGCATCAGCTCGAGCAGCGCATCAAGCACGAAGGCGTAATCGTCGAGATAGCCATTGAGACGGGCGCTGTCGCCGGCGTACACGGCCAGCAGGCGGCGGTCCCTGAACATCGTGTTGCGAATGAAATCGGCGGCGTCTATGGCGGCCTGTGTCAGGTCGTCGCGCTCGAGATGACGACCGGCGATGGCCAGCGCGCGAATAGCCATGCCGTTCCAGGAGGTGAGGATTTTCGTGTCACGAAACGGCGCGGTGCGCGTGGCACGTGCGGCAAACAGTCGGGCTTTGATCGCGCCCAGTTTTTCCTGTCCGGCATCGTCCTCAAAGACGCTGTCGTCGGCGACATAAAGATGCCACTGCGACTCGAAATTGGCGCCGTCTTGGAAACCGTAGTAGCGGCTCGCAGCATCGTAATTGGCACCCAGCACCGCACGCAGCTCTTCCCGGTCCCAGACGTAGAAGGCGCCTTCGGTACCGTCGCTGTCGGCGTCGAGCGCCGCATAAAAGCCGCCGTTCTCATCGCGCATGTCGCGTAACAGGAAGTCCGCGGTTTCGTTGGCCACACGCCAGAACAGTTTGTCGCCCGTTGCGCGATAGGTTTGCGCGTAAAGAGCGAGCATGCCGGCATTGTCATAGAGCATTTTTTCGAAATGCGGAATCGCCCAGTGCGCGTCGACGCTGTAGCGAAAAAAGCCGCCGCCAATCTGGTCGCACAGGCCGCCAAGCGCCATGCTTTGCAGTGTGCGCGTAGCCATGAAGAGCGACTGCAGGTCGGGTGAAGGCGGCGCACTGTGCGCGTGCCAATAGCGCATAAGCCGCGTCAGGTTACCGGGTGTCGGAAACTTGGGCGCGCCGCCAAATCCGCCGTACTTGGCGTCAAATTCCGACAGCAGTGCCTGGCGTGCGGCGTCCAGTGGTATGTCGGTAAGCTTGACCCCGGCAGGCCTCTTGGGATCGGTTTGCCGGAAGACTTCGAGGATGGCGTTGCTTTGGCTGTCGATATCGTCGCGGTGGTCGGAATAGAACTCGCGCACCCGCTTCAGGATGTCGCGCAGGGCGGGCATGCCGTGGCGCGCCTCGTTGGGAAAATAGGTGCCGCCGAAAAACGGAATTTGGCGGTCGGGCGTTAGAAACATGGTCAGTGGCCAGCCGCCCGGCTGCTGCGTTAGCATTTGATGCGCAAACTGATAGATGTGGTCAAGGTCCGGACGTTCCTCGCGGTCGACCTTGATGTTGATAAAGCCCTCGTTCATCAACTGTGCGGTATCGGCGTCGGCAAACGATTCGTGGGCCATCACATGGCACCAGTGACAGGCGGAATAGCCAACGGACAATACAATCGGTTTGTCCTGTGCCGCCGCGAGCGCGAGGGCGCGTGGACCCCACGGCAGCCAGTGCACCGGGTTGTCGGCGTGTTGGCGCAAATAGGGACTGGTTTCGGCCGCCAACTGATTGGTGGCGGAATCTTTGGTCGGGTCTGTC
The DNA here is from genome assembly GCA_964352435.1 of uncultured Gammaproteobacteria bacterium. Taxonomy (GTDB): domain Bacteria; phylum Pseudomonadota; class Gammaproteobacteria; order Steroidobacterales; family JBCCMA01; genus JBCCMA01. Next base: position 4,253 of record CAYGSQ010000019.1, read on the forward strand.
ATGGGTACTTGCTGCGTGCTCCAGGGCGCATGATACACCCGCTCGGCGTGCTCGCGATGGTACAATCCGGCGCCATGACTTATCCCGAAATCAGTCCGATCATTTTCTCCGTCGGGCCACTCGCTGTCCGCTGGTACGGTGTCATGTACCTGCTGGGTTTTGCCTGCTGCTACTGGCTGTTGCGCAGCCGTGCGCGCGACTCAAAAGTGTGGTCGGTCAAGGATATCGAAGACCTCATTTTTTACGGCGCCATTGGCGTGATCGTTGGCGGGCGTCTGGGTTACGTGTTCCTGTATCAACTACCCACGTTTCTGGAAGATCCCCTTTACCTGTTCAAGCTCACCGAGGGGGGCATGTCGTTTCACGGCGGGCTCGCAGGTGTGTTTGTGGCCATAGGCTGGTTTGCACGCAGCCGCGGCCGGGCCTTTTTCGACGTGGCCGATTTTCTGACGCCGGGCGGGCCGCTTGGCCTGCTGTTTGGCCGTATCGGCAATTTCATTAATGGCGAGTTGTGGGGTAAGCCTACGACGGTTCCCTGGGGCTTTGACGTCAACGGTCAGCGCCTGCACGCCAGTCAGCTCTATGAGGCGTTTCTGGAAGGCCTGGTCTTGTTTGTGGTGCTGTGGTTTTTCTCCAAAAAACCGCGTCCGCGCATGGCCGTGTCAGGTCTGTTCCTGATGCTGTACGGCGTGTTCCGCTTTGCCGTCGAATTTGTACGGGTACCGGACCAGCACCTCAAATATCTGCTGTTCGATTGGGTCACCATGGGTCAAATACTGTCAACGCCGATGATCGTGATTGGCCTGGGCATGCTGATCGTCGCCTACAGACGGCGCCAGTCTGCGGACGTGCCCGCCTGATGCGCGCTTATCTCGATCTGCTATCGCTGCTGCTCGATCACGGCACTGTCAAAGGTGACCGCACGGGCACCGGCACGCGCAGTGTTTTCGGTCACCAAATGCGCTTTGATCTGGCTGAGGGTTTTCCACTTGTGACGACCAAGAAGCTGCACCTGCGCTCGATCATTCACGAGCTTCTGTGGTTCTTGCAAGGCGACACCAACATCGCCTACCTCAAAGAGCATGGCGTGCGCATCTGGGACGAGTGGGCCGATAATAACGGTGATCTGGGACCGGTTTATGGTGCGCAGTGGCGCTCATGGCCTACCCCCGATGGCCGCCACATCGACCAGATTTCACAGGTCATAGAACAGATTCGCCGCGACCCGAACTCACGTCGACTGATTGTGAGCGCATGGAACGTGGGCGAGCTTGAGCGGATGGCGCTGTCACCGTGTCATGCGTTGTTTCAATTTTATGTGGCCGACGGTCGCCTGTCATGTCAGCTCTATCAGCGCAGCGCCGACGTATTTTTGGGCGTTCCGTTCAACATCGCGTCGTACGCGCTCTTGACCCATATGGTTGCGCGCGCCTGCGAACTTGAGGTCGGTGATTTCGTCTGGACGGGCGGCGACTGCCATCTTTACAACAATCATTTGGAGCAAGCGGCACTGCAACTTACGCGCGAGCCATTGCCGTTGCCGACGCTTGCGTTCAAGCGTGAGCACGATGCCATTTTCGATTACACATTCGACGATATAGAGATCGTGGGTTACACATCGCACCCGCACATCAAAGCCGCCGTGTCGGTGTGAGCAACGTCGCGGACAAACAGGTGGCACTGATCGTCGCGATGGCGGCGGATCGGGTCATTGGTCGAAACAACGATTTGCCGTGGAAACTGTCGGCTGATCTCAAGCGCTTTAAGTCGCTGACCATGGGTTGCCCCATCGTGATGGGGCGGCGCACGTTCGACTCGATTGGACGAGCGCTGCCGGGCCGGCGCAATATCATTCTTAGACGCGATCGTACTCTGCAGCTCGAGGGTTGCGACGTGATGGCATCGCAGCATGAAGCGCAGGCGATCGACGCGCCCCGAATTTTTGTGATTGGCGGTGCGCAGATTTACACGCAGGCGCTGCCATGCGCGACCGAGCTATACGTCACCCAGGTGGCGGCGACAGTCGAGGGTGACACGTGGTTTCCCGAGGTCGATTGGGGCGGCTTCGCTTTAGTTGGATACGAGTCATGCCCGGCCGACGCGCGCAATGACCATCCCTACGCATTCTTCGACTTTCGGCGAACCCAGCCCGCCCGCTAATGGCGTCTGGCATCCTGATCGAGAGGGATCATCACGGCCTCCGATCATCGAGGAAGGCATTATATTGCACCGCGGATCCATTCAGTCATTGGTAAGTATTTGTTTTGTATACCTATCTAAGATTTCTGACGAAATCTTCTTGCAATGCAAAATAAAGGCGCTATTATACTGCAGTGCAAGATAATTGGTCTTGCCACTACTTTTTAGGAGCCTGACATGAATGCTTTCACTGACAATTTTGCGAAGTTGACCAACTTCGACGCCGAGGCCCTGGAGCCGGTGCGTCAGGTCGCCGGTGTGGCGATCAACGGTTTTGAAAAACTGGCCCGTACGAACTATGCGTTCGCTGGCGACGTGATCGAGTTTGCGGTTGCGCAAGCCAAACTTCCACTACATGTTGGTCAGCCAGCACAGTTGGTGGAACGTCAGGTCGAGAACGGCAAAGCGTTTGCTGGCCTTGTTAGCGAGCGAATGAACGAATACCTCGCACTGGGCAAGGATATTCAGGAGAGCTTTGCCAGCGTCATCGACACCGAAGTCGTCGAGCCGGTTCAAAAAGCTACCAGGAAGAAGGCCCGCTCGCGCAAAGCAGCCTGATTGCGGTAAATGAACGGCGCGCGCACTTCGGTGCGCCCGACATCCCGACCACGAT
>CAYGSQ010000019.1:7074-16754 GCA_964352435.1 uncultured Gammaproteobacteria bacterium
ATAAAAGGCTCATAAAAAAATACGCCAACCGGCGTCTCTACGACACCCACACCAGTTCCCACGTCAAACTCAGCGATATTCGTGCGCTCATTCATGACGGGATCGACGTTCAAATTGTGGACGACGTCAGTGGTGATGACCTGACGCGCAGTATCTTGCTGCAAATTATCACTGAAGAAGAGCAGGGCGGTCGCCCAATGCTCGATGCTGAACTACTTACGCGAATAATTCGACTGTACGGCAACCCCGCACAAGACATGATGGGCGAATACTTGCTCAAGAGCTTTGATGCGTTCATGCAGCAACAGAATCGTTTCCAGGAGCAAATGCGCGCGGCCGTGGCGGCAGCCCCGCTCGATACGCTGGGTGATCTGTTTCAGGCAAATATGAAGGCGTTCGAGCGCATGCAGCGGGCGATGACGGGCACGGGTCAAGCGCCCAGGTCCGACAGCGACAAAGACGACGACACCCCATAAATTTTTCTGGTCTTTCGGAGACAATGCGATGAGCGACGCACCGCGTGACGACAGTCAGGCAACCTTGCAGGAGCTAACCGGCCTGCTAAAAAAGACTACGCGGTCAATGACCAAACTGCTTACTTCGCCGAAAAAGACCATTACCGGTTGGGTCGATCCATTTAATGCGGTCGGTTCGATGGTCGAGGGCGGCAAGCGGTTGGCGCTCGACCCGGTGAGTCTGGCCAAGGCCAATTTGAAACTGTGGCAGCAACAGATGGCGCTGTGGCCCTATGCGGCGAACGCGATGCTGGGGAAGCCTGTCGAACCGGTGGCCGCGGCAGAGCCCGGTGATCGCCGTTTCAAGTCCGAAGCATGGGATAACAGTCCGTTGCATGATTTGATGCGACAGTCCTATCTTATTACCAGTCGTTGGCTCATGGAAACCACCGGGCAAATCGACGGCCTGTCAGAACAGGACGCGCACAAGCTGCGTTTCCATACCGAGCAGTGGGTGAACGCATTGTCGCCCAGCAATTTCCCTCTGACCAATCCGGATGTCATCAAAGAAACTCTGGACAGCGGCGGTCAGAATCTGTTGCGTGGCTTGTCCAATCTCAAACGCGACATGAAGGCCGGCGGTGGCGCTCTCAAAATCATGATGGCGGATCCGCAGGCTTACACGCTCGGTGACAACGTGGCCACGGCGCCGGGCAAGGTTGTGTTCGAAAATGACCTGGTGCAGTTGATTCAATACGCGCCGACGACCAAGCGTGTTTATCGGCGGCCACTCGTGATTTTTCCACCATGGATAAACAAGTACTACATTCTGGATCTGCAGCCCGAGAATTCTTTCGTGCGCTATGCCGTGAGTCGCGGCTATACGGTGTTTGTCGTTTCATGGGTGAATCCTGACGAACGACTCGCCGAAAAAACCATGGGTGACTATCTCGAACAAGGCATTCTTGAGACGCTCGATGCGGTCGAGCGCGCGACGGGTCAGCGCGAAGTCACCACAATTGGGTATTGCATTGGCGGCACGCTGATGGGGGCCGCGTTGGCCTATATGGCGGCAAAGAACGATGACCGAATCAAAGCCAATACGTTTTTTGCTGCCCAGATGGACTTCAGTGAAGCGGGCGACCTGAAAGTTTACATCGACGAAACCCAGCTCGATCGTCTTGATGATCGCATGAGCGAAAAAGGCTACCTGGATGGCGATGCGATGTATTCATCGTTCAATTTGCTCCGCTCTAACGACTTGCTGTGGTCGTTTTGGATAAACAACTATCTGCTGGGCAAAGACCCGCTCAAGTTCGATCTGCTCTACTGGAATGGCGATACCACACGCATGCCGCGGGCACTTCATATGTTCTATTTGCGCGAGATGTATTTGAAAAACAATCTGTCCAGGAAGAACGGTATTGAGCTGAACGGCGTGCCGATTGATCTGGCCAAAGTAACGACACCTATTTACCTGCAGGCGTCGCGCGAAGATCACATTGCGCCGTATCCCTCTGTCTTCAAGGCCGTCAATCTGTTCAGTGGTCCGGTGCGTTTTGCGCTGGCCGGATCCGGGCACATCGCGGGCGTAATCAACCCGCCCGCCGCGAACAAATACAACTACTGGATGAACGAAGATCAGCCAGCCGACCTGGATACATGGGTTGATGGCGCAACGTCGCATCCCGGCTCGTGGTGGGACGACTGGGACAAATGGCTGACGCAATATTCAGGCAGCAAAGTGGTTGCGCGGACACCGGGTGACGGCGAACTGGCCGTCATCGAAGACGCGCCGGGTCGCTTTGCACAAACCAGGAGCTGATAAAAACAATGAACCTTAGAGAAAAAACAATTGCGATCACGGGCGCGGGCCGCGGTTTGGGCGCGGCCATGGCCGAACGCCTGGCTCTCGCCGGCGCCCATTTGGCGCTCGTCGATCTCGATGCCGATGCGTTGAGCAGCACGCGTGAGCGTTGCAACGAGGCGGGTGCAGCGTCCGTGCGTACGTATCAGGTCAACGTCACCGACGAGGCCCAGACCGAGGCATTGTTTCAAAACATTGCGCAGGATTTTGGCGCGTTGCACGGATTGGTCAACAACGCAGGCATAACGCGTGACGGTCTGACGCTTAAAATAAAGGACGACGATTTGGTGTCGAAGATGAGCCTGGCGCAGTGGCAGCTCGTAATGGACGTCAACCTTACGGGTGTATTCCTGTGCGGGCGTGAGGCGGCGCGACGCATGATCGAACTCAATTGCCGCGGCTGCATCATCAACATTTCGTCGATATCGCGTGGCGGCAATATGGGGCAAATCAATTACTCGGCCACCAAAGCAGGGGTCCAGGCAATGGCGGTCGTATGGAGCAAGGAATTTGCGCGCTACGGTATACGTTCAGCCTCTATTGCGCCTGGTTTTATCGCGACAGAAATGGTCATGAGTATGAAACCCGAAGCGCGCGAGCGGATCGCGAGCAGCATTCCTGCGGCGCGCTTGGGCGAGCCGGACGAGATCGCTCAGACCGTCCAGTTTATTTTTGAGAACGATTACGTCAACGGCCGCTGTCTTGAAATAGACGGGGGGCTGCGTCTCTAGTGTCCTGTATTCAAAAAGGAGTACGCCCTGTGCCAGGCGGTGCATCGGCGCCCGCAGTCGATGGTTCATCAATAATGCAGGCTGGCGTTATTGGCGTTCACGCAAGCACCAGGGTCGATCGAGGGCGACATCTGCCAGACTGGCGGGTGACCTAAAGGCGTGATCGACCATCGTATCGTCGTCAAAAATGTACACGCCATCGAAAATTTCGCCACGCAACATCTGCGGCAGCCACAGGGCATCGTCGGCCCACATGCGTTCGTAAGGAATGGCGTTGAGAGGCGTCCAGCGAGGCCGCGCCTCGTCGGTTTCGGTGGCGATGCCCTCATGCGCAAAGCTGACGAAACAAAAAACGGTGAGCTGGTAGCCGTCGACGAAATGAAAGCGCTGGCGTCCGCGTAAGGTAGGCGCTAGCGGTGTCACGTGCAGCTCCTCACGTGTTTCGCGAATAGCGCAGGCCTCACAGGTCTCGCCGGGTTCCATCCGGCCGCCCGGTGCATTGACCTTGCCAGCGCCAAGGCCCCGTTTCTTGTCGATCAGCAAAATCTGGTCACCTGCAACAACGAACATCAGCGTCGCGCGCTCGGTCGGGGTCCAGGTGAGCCAATCGATTTGTTGTACACGGGTAGGCGTAGACGCTTTCATTGCCCAAGTTTATCAGTCCTGGCCGAGGAATCCGCGCCGTTTCGGGTCAATTCGCGTTAGACTTGAGGTGGACCCGGGCCGGCACACGGCCCCTAAAGATTTGGTGTCCACCGTGATCGCGCTGCCCGGGCGATCAAACCTCATGACAAAAAGCCGCGGAATATACCTATGACACAACGATTGTTTTTTGGGCTAGTGCTCTTGTTCTATGGTGTTGCGGCACAAGGCGCTGACACGGGCGCTGAGTCGATCGTGACGCGGACACTCGATAACGGCATGAAAATTATCGTCTGGCCCGATCACGACATTCCCAATGTGGCGATGTACAACTGGGTACGCGCCGGGGCGCGCAACGAAGCGCCGGGCATTACCGGACTGTCGCATTTTTTCGAGCACATGATGTTCAACGGCACGTCGCGGCGGGCGCCCGGCGAATTCGACCGTGAAATGGAAGCCAACGGTGGCAGCAACAACGCCTACACCAGCGCGGACGTGACGGTTTATCAGGACTGGTTTCCAAGTGAGGCGCTGGAGGTCATCTTCGATCTTGAGGGCGATCGCCTGGCCAATTTGTCGTTTGACCCACAAGTCATTGAGAGTGAGCGTGGCGTAGTGACGTCCGAACGACGCAGCAGCGTCGACAACAGTAATTTCGGTGTGCTCTATGAGCAAACTCGTTCGTCGGCATTTGTCGCGCATCCCTACAACATTCCGGTCATTGGGTGGCCGTCGGATATTGCCAACTGGACCGTCGACGATTTGCGCAATTATTTCACCACCTACTACGCGCCCAATAATTGCACGCTGGTCATCGTGGGTGATGTGAAGCCCGAGAAGATTTTTGCACTGGCGCAGAAATACCTCGCGCCCATCCCGGCGCAGGCACCGCCACCGCCAGTGCGCACGCAGGAGCCCGAGCAGCTTGGTGAACGTCGCATTGTGGTGCACAAGCAGGCGCAGACACCACTGATGGCTGTGGCGTACAAGTCGCCGGCGGCGGCGGCGATGGACGGTCCGGCGCTCGATTTGCTCCTCGATATTCTGGCGGGCGGCGAGTCGTCGCGTCTCTATCGTGCACTGGTTGAAACCAATACGGCGATATCCGTCGATACCTATCGCCATGAAGGTTTTGATCCGGGTCTGACCTGGTTCTTTTTGACCCTGCCGCAGGGCGGTGACGTGGATGAAGCCGAGCGCGTGTTGTACGACCAGCTGCAAAGCGTCATTGACGAGGGTGTGACCACAGCAGAGCTCGCCAAGGCGCGGCGCAACGTTGTGGCCAACTTTTGGCGTGGTCTTGCGACTATCAACGGTAAGGCCTCGGCGTTGGGACAGTACGAGGTGTTCCACGGCGATTACGCCAAGCTGTTTGACGTACCCAAAGACTATGCGGCCGTTGACGCGCAAGCTCTGCAAGCAGTAGCGCGCAAGGTCTTCAATGCAGATCGACGTACGGTCGGGCGGCTTGTGTCGCCCGTCGCCAGCGCGGAGGGAGAATGATTATGGGCATGCGCAAGGGTTTGCGTTGGGCGGCTGCCGTGGCCTGTGCGGTGCTGTTGGCTGCGTGCAGCACCGGTACCGGTTCGTTCACACCAACAGTCGAAGATACGATAGCGGCCAAAGCGGCACCGCGACTGCTACCTGAATTTGAGCGCATCGTGCTGCCCGGTGGCACGGTTGTACTGCTGGCCCCCAAACGCGACGTGCCGCTGGTGTCGTTGACCGCGATCATGCGCGGCGGGGCCGTGACCGATACGTCTGCCAGTGTCGGTGTGGCCGCGCTGACGGCGTCACTGCTTGAGAAGGGCGCTGGGAGTCGTTCGGCGGCACAGTTCGTCGACGACATTGCCGCGGTGGGTGGCGGGCTATCGAGTTCTGCCGGGCTGGAGTCGGCACGTATCAGCGGCGAGTTCTTGTCGGAAGACGCGCCGCTGATGATTGAGCTGGTCGCGGACATGCTCAAGGCACCCCGTTTCGATGCGGCCGAGTTTGAAAAACTGCGCACACGCTCCATCGAGTCTTTGCGCGCCGCGCGCGATGGCGATCCCCGCAGTCTGGTGGGCACGTACGGTCGGGCCTTTTTATTCGATCAGCATCCATACGGTAACGCGACGGGCGGTACCGAAGAGACCTTGGCGACGCTGACGCTCGATGACATCCGTACGCACCATCGAGCGCACTATGGCGCCGACCGGTTAATCATAAGTGTCGTGGGCGACTTCGATCTCGACCTGGTGCGTAGCGCTCTGCGGGATGCGTTTGGCGCATGGCGTGCGGCACAAGCACCGCGGGTGGAGGTTGCAGCGCCCGTGCGGGCCGCCGGCGGTCGGGTACTTCTGATCGACAAGCCTGATGCAACGCAAAGCTATTTCTGGATTGGAAACGTTGGCGTATCGCGAACCTATGAGAATAGCGCAGCGCTCGATGTGGCCAACACGATTTTTGGCGGGCGTTTTACCTCGATGCTCAATAGCGCGCTGCGCATTGAAACGGGCCTGACCTACGGCGCGAGCAGCCGCGTGTCGCGACCGTCACAAAACGGTAGCGTCAGCATTGTGTCGTTCACAGCGACCGACACGACACTCGAGGCCATCGATTTGGCGCTCGCGACACTGGTCAGCTTTCGTGATAACGCGGTTGAACCGGCGCTGCTGAACTCTGCCAAGGTCTATATTCGCGGACAAAATCCGCTGGGCCTTGAAACGGCATCACAGGTCTCGGGCCAGCTGGCCACGCTGGCGTTTTACGATTTGGGGCGTGACGAAATTGATCAGTATGGCGCGCGTGTGGCGGCTGTCGGTTCGCCGGATATGTCGTCGGTGGTGCAAAGCGTCTACCCGGCACCTGAAGACCTCGTCTTTGTCGTAATCGGTAACGCTGCCGCCATCTCCAAGACGTTATCCAAATATGGTCACGTTGCGCAGATGTCGCTGACGGAGCCGCGTTTCTCCCCGCGTTAGGCCCCGCCGTCGGTGATTGTGGCCGTGGCACCACAGTTGTTTACGGTGTTCTGGCAATAAGAAGCCCACAATCAAGCTGTTATTGATTTGGGAGTATTGAGTATGGAAGGTTTATTACCTGTCATCATTAGTCTTTTGAGTGGCGCAGCCGGCGGTAACCTCGCCGGGTCACTTATGAAGAACTTTAATTTGGGTACGCTGTGGAATTCCGTGGTTGGAATTTTGGGTGGCGGCCTTGGCAGTCAGCTGCTTGGCATGGTTGGCGTCGATACCGGCGGCGGCATGGACATTGGCGGCATCATCGGTAGCGTAGCTTCCGGCGGCGTAGGCGGTGGCGTGCTTATGGCCATTGTTGGCGTCATCAAAAACATGATGGCCAAGTAAACCAACAGAGTTTGCTTTTCGCGGGCACAGGGAGTGCCTGCTTTTCCTACCCGATCTCGATGCTTAGTCGCGCTTCAATCAGCGCTTGCGCTCGCGCATAGTCCACCTCACCAAGCGCCTCGTCGCGCGGGTGATCGTGCAATAGCTCGTCAAGAATTTCCTGCTGAATGATGCCCCGTCGTTGTGCCTGTGCATACGGTACATGGTGAAACATGACCATTGAGTAGCGCGGCACAAATTGCGTGGGGAAGCGTTTCTCGAGCGCAAACGCCAGCTGCTTTTTCAAGTGGAAGTAGGGATCGCGTACAGAGGCGCGCATTTCAATATAGTTTTCGATCGCCATATCAGCAATTGCGTTCGCGTTGGGTAAGCGACGCTGCTGGAACAACGCAAACGTGGCGGCGAGGTCCTGGCCGTCGGTTTCGTCAAGGCAGCGGTCGAGTTCGAAACAGTCTTCAAAGGCGCAATTCATGCCCTGTCCGTGGAACGGCACGATCGCGTGGGCCGCATCGCCGATCAGCGCCACCTTGCCGTCGACGTGCCACGGCTCGCAGCGCACGGTGCCCAGCATGCCCGTGGGGTTTTCAAAGTACTCGCCAGTCAAATCGTCAAACAGCGGTATCGCGTCGCTAAAGTGCCGCTCGAAAAAGTCGCTGACGGCCGCCGCTGTATCCAGCGTCGCGAAGCTCTCATCACCCTCATTGGCCAGAAACAGCGTGACCGTGAAACTGTGATCAAGGTTGGGCAGCGCGATCAGCATGAAGCCACCCCGCGGCCAGACATGCAGTGCATTGGGGTCGAGTTTGAAATCGCCATTGGCCGCGGCGGGAATGGTTAATTCCTTGTAGCCGTGCGTCGAGATGTCTTCGTTATTGGAGGCGCCGATCTGTGCGGCCATGGCCTGGCGCACGATCGAGCCCGCGCCGTCGGCCGCGATCACCGGAGCCGCGGCGATTACGTGTCGCTGCCCGTGTCCGTCTTCAATCTAGATTTCGCGGGTGGTGACATCGATAGACTTGGTGCTGTGGTCAAATCCGATCTCAACGCCGTAGTGTTCGGCGCGATCGAGCAGCAATGCGTTCAAACCGCCGCGCGAAATTGAATAGATGACTTCGCTCTCATCTTTGCCGTAGGGCTGCAATACCTGAGGCTTGCCGGTCTCGTGCAGCATGCGACCGCGCATTGGAATGGTGAGCGCCTGAATGTCTTTGTACAGACCCACTTCGCGCAGCGCACGAATGCCGCGGTTGGCCAGCGCAAGGTTGATCGAGCGCCCGCCGTCGACGTTGGTTAGCCGTGGGTCGCGGCGTCGTTCCAGTAGCCGTACCTTGGCACCGCGGCGCGCCAGATACGTCGCCGCAAGGGAGCCTGCCAGGCCTGCGCCCAAAATTGTGAACTGTTGACTCATTGGTAAAAGACTCTCGCGCAAATACACGCCGCAGTATGCGGCAGGCGTTGAACTAGTTCGGTTTTTCCGGGCATACGGATGTCACTCACGGTTCGCCGTCAGGCGCGTCCCTTGCACGATACGCAATCGTATTCGATGACGTTACGCGGTTTCTTGGAGACACGCACGGCCGTCAGCTCGCGCCCCCAGACGCAGCCGGTGTCCAGCGACACCACATTGCGATGTGGCGCGTCTCCAAGCGTTGACCAGTGGCCAAAATAGACCCGATACGCGCGCCACGACGGATCCAGAAAGTCGAACCATGGTTGCGCATTGCCGCGATACAGGCTGGGGTGACCTTTGGCATCGAAGCGCAGTGTGCCATCGGCATCGCAAAACCGCATGCGCGTCAGGGCAGCAAGCGTGTAGCGTAATTTCTTGCGTCGCCCCAGTGACGCGGACCAGCGCAACGGCGGCGGCACGCGCACGTTGTCCAGCAGTTCGTACTGCCAGTGGCGCTTCAGCTTGGCGGCACGTCTCGCCAACTGCCCCGGTGTCCATCCAGGCGGCACGCCCGCATGTACCAGCGCGGCCCGGCGGGTTTTGTCGATATGCACGAACGGACGCTCGCTGAGCCAGTCGACCAGTTCTTCACCATCGTGTGCCTTGAGAATGGGAGCCAGTCGATCGTTGGGGCGCGGACGAAGACCGGACCACGATAGGTCAATCAGATTGATGTCGTGGTTACCCAGAACCGTGACGGCCGCAGCGCCGAGATCGCGCACGAAGCGCAACGTCTTGAGTGAGCGGGGGCCGCGACTGACAAGATCGCCACATAGCCACAGCGTGTCGCGGCGCTCGTCAAAGTCGATTTTATCGAGCAGCCGCATAAGCGGGTCGTAGCAGCCCTGAATATCGCCAATCGCGTAGACGCCCATACGCGCAACAACTAGTGCAGGACGCCCGGCACAGCTAACGTGAAAGGCGATATGGGCGCGTCGAACAGGGCGCCCTCGTCATCACGCATGCCGTAGGAACCCTGCATGGCGCCAACGGAGGTGGCCAGAATTGCGCCGCTTGAGTAGCGAAAATCTTCGCCCGGCTGCAAATAGGGTTGCTCGCCCACGACGCCCTCACCGCGCACTTCCTGCACATGGCCCTCGGCGTCTGTGATGACCCAGTGACGGGTTAGCAGCTGCGCCGGGAAGTCGCCGTCGTTGCGAATAGTGATGGTATAGCCGAACACATACC
>CAYGSQ010000020.1:0-16734 GCA_964352435.1 uncultured Gammaproteobacteria bacterium
CCCCACACGCGTGACCTCGCCTTTCATCACCGCCGCGGCAAACATGTTGACCATCCTGCTGTCTTCCCAGCCCGGCACAATAAGTGGCAGATTTTTTTCGCACGCCGCCAGCATCCAGCTATCGGCCTCGTCAATCTGATTTTTGCCCTTAAGCGCGCCACTGCGAATCAAGCGGTACAAAAACTCGTGGGGAAACAACCGCTCCTCATTGGCCTCGGCTTCGCGCCATAAGGCCAGGGTTAACGACTCGAGTACGCGCATCGCCTGGTCTTCAGGAATACAGGTATCCGTTACCCGATTGAGCGAGCGCTCCAACAGTGCCTGTTCATCCTCAGGCCGCAGGTCACGGTAGTTTGGCACGCGGACGTAATGATCGTGGGCGACAAGATTGAACAGATCTTCTTCGAGGTTAGCCCCGGTGCAGCAGATGACATGCACTTTGTCCTCGCGAATCATTTGCGCCAGAGACACACCTAGTTCAGCAGTGCTCATGGCGCCCGCCAGGGTGATCATCATCTTTCCGCCAGACTCAAGATGGGCCACATAGTCACGCGTGGCATCAACCATCGCCGCCGCGTTGAAGTGCCGGTAGTTCCTGCGCATGAAATTGCCGATATTGTGATGCATTCGACAACGCCCTATTAGTCAATGAAGCCGCCGAGAATACCGGATTTGGGGGGCACCGTTAAGTTATTCTGGCCCTGTGAGTGCGGCCGAGGCCGCCGGCGGCTGAGCCGTCGCGGCTATCTGCAAATGACAGCGGACCAGATGGGGCTGTTCGTTCGTTCCAACGTTGGTTACAGGCGGTACGATGGTGTGGCAAACATCCACCACTTTGGGGCAACGGGTGTGGAACGGGCAACCCGACGGCATCGACATTGGTGACGGAACTTCGCCCTCCAAAACAATACGTTGCTCGTTTGTTGACGGGTCCGGTGAGGGCACCGCGGACAGCAAGGCCTCGGTATAGGGATGCTGCGGCCGGCCGTAGACAGCGTCCGCCGTACCCAGCTCGACCAGCTTGCCCAAATACATCACGCCGACGTGATCGCTCACGTGCTGCACGACGGCCAGATCGTGCGAGATAAACAGGAACGAAATCCCGAACCGCGCCTGCAAATCCGCAATCAGATTGAGCACTTGCGATTGGACCGACACGTCCAGCGCCGACACCGGTTCGTCGGCCACAATCAGTTGCGGACTGAGCACCAGAGCACGGGCGATGCCGATGCGCTGTCGTTGCCCACCCGAAAATTCGTGGGGATAGCGATCCAGCACGGTGGCAGGCAGGCCGACGATGTCGAGGAGCTCGTGAATACGCGCTTCGTGCTCGGCATCGCTGCCCACCGGGTGCAGCTCGAGCGGCTCACGCAACGTCTGTCCGACTGTGCGCCTGGGCGAGAGCGAGGCGTACGGGTCCTGAAAAATAATCTGCATCGCGGCGCGCTTGCGGTGCAAGGCCGCGCGACCCATCGCCGTGACATCTTCGCCGTCAATGATGACCTGTCCGGACGTGGGTTCGTGCAAGCGCAAAATGGCGCGACCCAGCGTCGACTTGCCACAACCCGACTCCCCTACCAGGCCGAGCGTTTGTCCTCGCTCAATGGAAAAGGACACGTCATCCACCGCTTTGACGACGGTTGGCGCGGGCCCCAGCAACGTGCGGCGCGACGAGAAGTGTTTCGTGAGGTTGCGCACCTCAAGCAATGCCTGACTCATACTAGTGGGTCATGGCAGGCCACAGCACAATGGCTGGCGGCATCCACGCTCAATTTTGGGCGCTCTGTTCGACACCGCGCGGCAACGCGCGCGCAGCGGTCAGCGAACAGGCAGCCCGACGGCAGGTCAAGCAGGTCGGGCACGCGCCCAGGTATGGTTGGCAGTATCGATTGGCGCGCCGCGCGCACACGCGGGATCGAGGCCAGCAGACCTTGCGTGTATGGATGACGCGGCGCACTGAACAGTTGCTTGACCGGCGCCTGCTCAATCACCTCACCGCAGTACATAATCAACGCGCGCTCGCAGGTTTGCGCCACGACCCCAAGGTCATGCGTGATCAGCACCACGGCCATGTCAAACTGCGACTGCAACGATACAATTTGCTCCATGACCTGGGCCTGGGTCGTCACATCGAGCGCGGTGGTGGGCTCGTCGGCGACCAGAATTTTGGGGCTGCACGACAACGCCATCGCAATCATCACCCGCTGGCGCATACCGCCGGAGAGCTGGTGCGGGTATTCGTCAACGCGATTTTCCGGCGCAGCGATACCAACCGTTGCCAGCATCTCGATCGCCGCCGTTCGCGCCTGACGCTTGCTCAAGCCACGATGACGACGCAACACTTCGGACATCTGTTGTCCCACAGTGAATACCGGATTAAGCGCGGTCATCGGCTCCTGAAAAATCATGGCGATATCGCGGCCGCGAATCTGACGCATTTGGCGATCATTCAGACCCACAATATCAACCTCACCCAAGCGTATTTCACCGCTGACGATACGCCCGGGCGGCGACGGCACCAGACCCAAAAGAGCCAGAGACGTTACGGTTTTGCCGCAGCCCGATTCCCCAACGATGCCCAGCGTATCACCGCCAAACACGTCAAAACTCACGCCATTCACTGCGCGCACCGCGCCGCGCTCGGTGGCAAATTCCACCACCAGATCACGCACGCTCAACACGGGTTTTATGACTTCACTCATCCGACTTTCTTGGGGTCCAGTGCATCCTGCAACGCGTCCGAAAACATGTTGAAGGCCATGACCAATACAAACAGAAACGTCGATGCCCAGATAAAATTGTTGAAGTGTCCTGCCAGCACTTCATTGGCCGCCGCGGACAACATAAGGCCCCAGCTCACACCGTCTTTCACACCCAGCCCCAGAAAACTCAGGATGACCTCTGACTTGATCGCAGACACGAAGACAATGGTCGCCTGCACCAGCAAAATATGGAACGTGTTGGGCAGGACGTGGCGCGAGAGAATGCGCAGTTCGGGCACACCGATTGAACGCGCGGCCTCGACAAATTCGAACTTGCGCAGCTTGATGACTTCGCCGCGCACAAGGCGTGCAGTGGTGGTCCAGAATGTCGCGATCAGCGCGACGTGCATGCCATAGTTACTGCCACTGAGTGCGTAAGCTACCGCTGCAACAAACAAATAAAACGGAATAGAATCCAGTACGCCCTTGATCCACAGAATAAATTCGTCGATAAACGTACCGGGAAAAAACCCGGCCAAACCACCCAATACGGCGCCCAGCACCGTGGACACAATGGCGACGACCAAACCCACCTCAAACGCGGTGCGCGTGCTGTATACCGTGCGCGAGAAAATATCCTGGCCGTTCACGTTGGTTCCGAACCAGTATGTCGACGACATCGGGTCGTAATAGCCGCCCTTAAGCTCGCTCCAGTCGCCTGCCCACCAGCCAAGCGCTGCACCCAACGCCATTAAGGCAAACACCAGCACCACGAACAAACCGCCTAAACCAAAACGGTCGCGGCGAAACTTGTAGAATGCCTTGGACCACAACGACTGTCGGCGCATCGGTGCTGCGGTCGCGGTCATTTCAAATCTACCCGCGGATCTACTGCCCGGTAAACGATGTCGGCCATCACCAGCGTAATAACAAACAACACCGAGGTTAGCCCGACCACCGCCTTCAAAATAGGCTGGTCATTGTCGCGAATCGCATCGAAGGTGATCTTGCCCACACCAGGGATACCAAAATAGGTTTCGATAATCAGGCTGCCGCTGATGACCACCAGCGGGATGGTAAACAGGATACGCGTCGTGATCGGTATCAGGGCATTTTTTAGCACGTGGCGCATCATCACCGTGGACGGCGGTGCGCCAAATGCGCGGGCGGTGCGCACGTGATCACGCGATAGTTCTTCGACCAGCACAGCGCGATAAAATCGCGTGTTGTAGCCGACCGCGACAAACACCGTCGCAAAGGTGGGCACGGCAACATAGCTCAGGTATTGCCCAACGGTATCCATGCGCCAGCCACGCGATGGAAACCAATTGAGTCCGTAGTCAGAACAAAACACGATCTGCGCCACGATAACAACGATCAAAAAACTGATGCTCATGCCCACCACGGAGCCGGCCATGATGAACTTGTCCAGCCAACCGCCACGATAGTTGGCGGCAATCAGGGCAAAGACCAGACCCAGGATGTTGCCGAGGATGAACCCCGGTATAACGACCGCGAGGGAAATGGGCATCGTTCTGGCCAGAATCTTGGTGACACTCTCGCCGCTCGAAAACGACGCGCCAAAATCGAGCGTGACCAGTTCCTGGACATAGTGTCCGTAACGCACCAAAAACGGGTCATCAAGGTGAAACACGTCACGAATCGCCTGGCGTTCGGCGACCGTGGCATTCTTGCTAACCTGGCCCTCGACGATGTCAGGACCGAAATAGACCATCAGCACGAAGCTGATCAGCGTGACGCCAAATATCAGCAGGACGCCGGCAATAATCCTGCGTCGGACGTATTCGGCAAAACCCATCGAATATTCTTACTGCGCGAAATCGACGAAGCGGGCCCAGAAACCCCCGACGATATTGCGATCCGGATACGCTATGACATCCTTGTCCCATAAAAAGATCATCGTGCGTGACAAACCGGTCATGCCCAGACAATCGTCAACCGTCATCTGATTCATGCGCCGATAGATCTCGGTACGCTCAGGACTGGGCGACATGACTGCCGCCGTTTCATACAGACGATCGTACTCGTCGTTCCTGTAATTGCTGTCATTGGATCCGGGCGAACCGTTGGGGCCGTAGTACAGCTGCAACGTATTCTCGGCATCCGGAAAATCGAGCCCCCAGGCCTTGTTGATGATGGGCAGCTTGCTCGCCTTCCAGTCGGCCGACAAATCGCCAAACGTGGCGTACTGCTTGAGCACGATTTTGTCGCGCGGATAGCCGATGGCCTGCATGAAACCACGAAACTGTTCGAACATCTGGGTCTGGCGCACGGAGGATGGAACACCGTAGATCATCCTGGGTAAGGTCTCGGCCGTCCAGCCATTGTCCGCCAACAGGGCGCGCGCGGCCGCAGCATCATGTGTGATGCTGTCCAGCGACATGCCTTCGTCGAATTCGGGAATAACCGGTGGAATCGAGCCGGGAAAGACTTTGGCAACGCCTGCATAGAAACGATCGTTGCGTTCTTTCCAATTGAAGCCTTTGACGATGGCGCAACGCAGCGCCTTGTTACGTGCCTCACGCTCGGGATCGTCGTTGTAGCCAAAATCGGGATCCGCCAGATTAAAGCTGTGATAAACAAAGGCAGGCTCGACGCCGGTCAGCATTTTATAGCGTTGCTCATATTCATCTTTAAGTTGCGGCGGCGTCTTTGACTCCAGGTAGCGCTCGTAAAACGCGCTGGGCAGGCGCGCGTAGTGCAGCTCCTCGCCTTTGGACAACGACGTCACGCGTGACGACCCGTCGGGAATAAAGCTGATTTCAATGCGATCGACGAAAGGCGGCGCGCGCCCGTCAATTTGTTCAAGGTCAAGCCCGGCGTGCCGTGCTGGATCAAAGCCCTCAAACGCCAGGTCAACGGCTTCACGACGGAAGTTGGGATTGCGTTCCATCACCGCCCGGGTGGAATCAAAGCTTGTGACCTTGAACGGACCTGAACCCACGGGTCGCACGGACAATTCGCGACCATATTTGTCCACGGCTTCCCGTGGAACAACGGCGGCAAACCCTTGTGCCAGAGTATGAACAATTTGCGGATAGGGTTTGAGGAGCGTGATCTGGACCGTGTGATCATCGATTGCGCGCAAACCAGACACTTCCTGGCTGTAATCCGCGCCGTCTTCGCCCCAGGCATCCAGACCCACAATGCGCTGTCGCCAGAAAAACGCACCCTGAGATAATGACGCGGCATCGAAGTGGCGTTTCAGCGAATAAACGAAATCATGCGCTGTGACCTCACGCCCGACGCCACCGTCGAAACTGGCATCGTCGATGAACAGCACGCCCTTTTTGAGCTTGATGGTCAACGTCAGGCCGTCGTCAGAAAACGTTGGCATCGCTGCGGCGAGATTTGGCTTGAGCTCGTAAGGTCGCTTGAGATACTTGTATGCGTACAACGTATCGTACGCATTGATGACAATAAAATTGGTGTATAGCGTGGCAGAGCGCACGGGATCGAGCGTTCGTGGCGCTTCGTCAAAGGAATGCCGGTAGACCTTGAGTGCGGCACCCGTGGCCGAGTCGGTCGTCGGACTGTCGCCGCAACCCGACAGGCCGGCAATGACCAGAACCGCAGCTGACAACAGCCCAGAGATTCCAATCTGAAATACCCGATTCGAACCCATATGTGGCTGCCCTGATGTTGCCCAAGTCCAGGCCGAAGGGTAACTCACGCCCCCGACAGCGACAACCTGCAGGGGCGTGTTTCCTGCGCTATGCAGGCTGGCCGGAGGCCCTAACGGGCGTAGCGAAAAAACGCGCGCGCGGCGTCTTCCTCAAGCTGCTTGGTCTCATACGTCACGCAGCGCATTTTCTTGCGGTGCGATCCCGTCATTCGGTCTTCGCGACAGTACAGCCGGTCCGCACTCGCCTTGGCGCGGTTGTACACCTCAAGCTTGTGTTTGAATGTCTGCGCTTCTGGCGACACAAACCTGACTGTACTGCGCTTGACCGGCGTTTCCTGCGCGGCTTTGTCGGCTTTCGCACCAGCGGCTTCTTGCGCTGCAAACGCGCTGGCAGTCGGGCCCATGAGTGCCAGCGCCGCGGCACCGACTAGAATTATTCGCCTGATATTTTGAACCATGATCTGCTCCGGTTGCTCGTAAGTCGTAACGGAATGGGCAGGACTAAGGACCTGTGGGTGCACTTATTGCGGGACCTTGCACACCGCTGAGTGCACTACGCGCTGCATCGCGCTCCAATTCTTGTTGCTCTTTCGTAACGCAGCGCGTGATCTTGCGATGCGATCCGGTTGGTCGGTAGGAAGTACAATGCAAGCCGTTATCGGCTTGCGCATCATCTTCAATGGACGTCGTAATGGCGGGCGCATCTTCGCTGGCGGCAACGGCTTTCAGGCTGGGCGGCGTTTGGCTTGTTGTGACTGAGGAACAACCTGCGGCCATGAAGACAATTGTTGCGATCAATGAAGCGGAAAGCCGTAAAACCATTATTTTTGTCCTGTGTAAATCACACTTGACCCAATCTACGAAGTGCAACGTAAGTATGTACCGTGAATGTATGCCAGGCAAGTCAGGCAAAAATCACGGCTATTGTGCAGCGCAATAGCTAACGAAAACTGTTCAAAGCAACGAATGTACCGTCGTTCTTCTCACACAGTATTCGCATCAACGTGGCAAAACGGATGCCGGTAACCTGCAGCCGCGGCGACTGAGCAAACATGATTGGAAAACCAACGCCATGAATGCGCACCAATCGCTCACCGTCGAAGTTGCGCCGATTAATGCGATCGACCTGATCGACGACACGCTGAATCGAGCCACCCGTAAACTCGTCACCGAACACGTACAGGCTGATTTTTTTGTCTGGCGAATAAAAATCGCTGATTGCTTTGGTGATCCCCTCAACCGGGGAGCTGTTACTAAACGACTGCCAGTTGCGCAAGCGGTCAACGATTGCCTTGCGCCGTGCGGGCGAGTCCGGAATCCACTCGCCCCGATAGCGCGAGAACATGTAATTGCCCATGTCATTCATGACCTGGATACCTTTGACGCCCGGATAAATATTGAGCGTCTCCTGCACTTTCTGCACCACCATGTCCCAGCCATAGTTGTACATGCTGCCCGACGTATCGATGATGAAAACAATGTATTCACTGTCGACAGGAATACCGGCCACCAGTGAATTATTGAGCTCGCGCTTGCGCTGTGGCACCTGTAGCCGTTTCATTTCCTCGGTGAGCGATTGACGTGCCGTCGCCAGTCGTCCTTCTACGATATTGGCAACAGAAGAATCCTGCTTGCTGGCCTCAAAAGCGCCTTTGACATCGGACAGGTCACCGGTCAATCGTGCCAGGCGACGTTTTGCTTGAGATAACTGCTCGGTTTCACTCTCCAGCGCGCGGTTGTAGGTTGAAATTTCACCGCGCAACTCCACCAGCTCTTCCTGCATGGCGCGTATGCGCCCGTTGTAATCGATGGTCGACGCCTCGAGCACAACCGGCTCGGTCGTCTTGACGATAACCAGCAACAAAATAATTGCACCAAAGCCACAGGCAATGCAGTCCAGAAAACTGAGGCTTTGCCCTTCAATATCGCGTCGTTTACGTCGCATACGTCATCCTCATCATCAAGGCCAGTCGCGCGCAGGAGAAATATAGGAGCCGCCGGTTGCCTGCACCAGTCGCCAGTACGCAGACGCGGCGCGAGGGTCACCTTCCATAGGAAACAAAATAACGTTGACCGGTATATTCGATGGCAGCACGTCCAGCGCCTTGGCGAAATGCTGCATGCGCTTGCGCCCAGACACTTTCGACAGCAACGGCACAGAATCGCCCATGGTCGGTAGCCCATCGGTCAGCAGATAAATATTGTCGGGCCGCGGATCGAGGGTCGCCGCAATTTCAAACGCGCGGTACAGGCTGGTCCCCCGTCCGGGCACTACCTCATCGAGTCCGTCGATGGCCGCGGACACATCATCCGGCACATTCGCCTTTAGCCAGCGACCGCCGCTATCGGGCACTGCCGGCGTTGCCAATTGGTTGAACGTGTAAATCTGAAACTCGGATTCCTTGGGCAGCTTGGCCAGCAACCATTCGACACTGCCAATCACGCGCTGCCATTTTACGGACTCGCGTTTTTTGTCGTCCGACATGTTGCGCCGACGGACAATATTCACGATGGTCTCGTCCAGCATGCTCGCCGATGCGTCCACCAAAAAAAGGACGTTATCTCCGCCAACGTTCAAGCCGGTCAAATAAAGTCGGTTACCGGCGCCCAGCACCGTGCGCAAATCATCGCCCTGATTGTCACTTTCGTTGGCGCTGCCGCTCAAACGACGCGACTCCTCTTCAATAGACTGTAGATCCGACTTGAGCTGATTGATGCTCTGTTTCTTGGCGACAGTTGTCTTATCCAGCTCCGCCAGTTCTGCCGTGCGATCTTGCAGCTCGTCGAGCACAACGTCAGACCGACCCTGTGTCACCTCGCGCTCGTCGTCGACCTTTTGCAGCTCGTTACGAATCTCAGCGAGGTTTCGTTTGCCAAGCTCCAGGCGTTTTTCCAGCAAATTGGTTTCGGAAATCAGGTCGCGGTTGATCCGATCACTGTGGTCTTTTGTCGCATGATTAATGATCATGAAAAACAAGACGACCGCACCGAATCCACAGGACATGATGTCGAGAAACGACAAGTTCAGCGTATTGAACGAGCGCCGCCGTTTAGCCATCCGCGAGACCCTCGCGCACAATGCGCAGCTCAAGGCCCGGGTTGCCCATGCGTATGATGTCGCCATCACCGAGTGTGGTTTCACCATCAACGCGGCGACCGTTCACCCACGTGCCGTAGGAACTGCTGTCACGCAGTACGATGCGTTCGCCGCGTAGTTCAATCGAGCAGTGCCTGCGCGATACGCCCTTGACGGAACCCGATGCGCGGTGCCCCCAGTCGCCCTCAGTCGTCGCGGTGCCAAGCAGAAACGGTCGTGAAGACAGGCGATAGATTCGATCAGCAACCAGAATATGGGTGGCCGGATCGTGTTTTGCCACCGGCGCTTTGGACACGACTTCGCGAGCATCCACGCCGCGCCGCGGCCGTTGTGTGATGAGGCCGACAGGCGCGCCGTCTTGCATAAACGTCGCCAGGTCCTGCACTACGCCATCCAGCGCAGCATGCTTGGGCAGCACGTGCACGCCGCCAAACGAGGTCGCGAGCGCGCCCGTCACATCGGGCCCAAAATCCAGACGGTGAGTCACATAGATAGACGGTGCACCCAATGCAGGATCGACCAGGTCAGCCACCAGCTGATCGACTTGCCCATTGAGGTTGGTTACCGCATCGGCCATTTCAGCGCGCGCTACGTCGACCCCGATCTGTTCATTGGCTACATCGACCTGCCACTGTATCCGGGCGGCGTCATGCAGACGTGTGAGCACGTCATCCAGCGAATCGTAGAGCGCTTGCTCCGACTCGGCCGAATGCATTGGGTCGTAGCGTGTCGCCCGTACGCAAATGTCAGCCATCGTCGCAGCAAACCGACGTCGATAGTCCATCAGTCCAAACTGGTCGAGCTCGGCCGTGGCACGGCGAGTAATGTTCTCGTCAATCGATAGCCGCACGCCGCTGATACGGTGCAAGGTGGCATCGATAACGACGGCCTGCCGCGCATCAGGCGCGCTGGCCAGCGCGGCTAACGCGCTGTCGATCAGGCTCTCAACGCGTATGCCCGCTTTGCGACACATGCCCAATATCAAGCCAAGCTGCGCCCGGGTAAATGTCGCCGGGACCAGCACGATCGCCGACTGATCGCCGCCGCCGGCGGCGTTCCACAAACCCGTCAGCTGCTCGTAGGCCACCTCGGCCGGCGTGCGCCGCCAGGCGCCTTCGCTTGGCAACGTGTCCTGATCGAGTGTGTCCCAGTAACGATGACTGACCAACTGCGGCGCCACCCGCGCGCGTGATGCGGCAGCCTCACCCACGATCAGACCGCGCCCGTCCAGCAAGGCATAGCCCGGCTCGGTGATCACCGCAGCGCCCGGCACACCGACATTGATGCCCGCGTCGTTAAGCTCGATGAGTACCGGGGTCACGCTATCTTACCTGCAGGTGCGCGATCAGATGATTGTCACAGTAGTTCTCGGCGTCGAGCACCAGCCGGTCCTGCACGAGTTGCAACTGGTGTAACAAGAACATCAAAACGATACTGAGCATCAGCGCAATGAGGGTCGAGTTAAACGCGACACCCAGACTTTCGGTAACGCCCGTGATGTCGCCCTCCACCGCTTTGTGCGCCTGCGCCAGAGCCTCACCGATACCGCGCACCGTACCGATAAACCCGATAGAGGGTATCGCCCACGCGATGTAGCGCACCATCGACAACTCGGAGTCGAGCCGGTCTGACTCGCCCTCGCACACGCCAGATACAACCGACGAGACGTCCTGGATATTGCGCGTGGAACGGAAACGATGCAGCGCACCGAGCAACACTCGCGGCAGCAACATGCGTTGATCGGCGGGATCAAGCGCTTGCACGGTGCGGGAATATTCGCGGGTGTCTTCAGGCAAGATGCTCATGCCGTCGCGAACCGGCATCAGATCGCGATCCAGCATGGATCGTTCTTTGGCCGTCGCGACACTCTTGTACGCCATGATGGCCATCGCCCACAGCATCAAAATGAAACAGGATTCCTGCTCGAAATCCTTGATGCGTACATAGTTGCTGCGTTCGGGTACAAGGTCAGGGTTCTCCTGCAACGCGATCGCCTGAGCCGCCAGATCGGCCTGCGCCTTTGGTCGCACGACGAGTGTGTACATGCCATGCACCACAATCACTGCGGTAATCAATGCGAATACTTGGTACAAAAATTCAACCGGTATTTGTTTTTTCATAAACCATGTCGTCTCGTCAAGGTGGTGATCTCACTCAGTACATCGTCCAGCGACGTGAGTGCTTAAATATCTGCAGGGAAAGAAATCTCACTGTCCGCTTCAATTTCTTCACTAGGCCGAAAAACGCCATCGCGGATCAATGGGTCACGGTCGTCGTCCTCGCCCTCTTCCGTCGGCGTCTCAGCCGCTGGCGGCGGTGAATCTTCGTCGTCGGACTGGGCCCACGCTGCTGGACTTGTCATTAGCCAAAGCAGTCCGGTCAGTATCCACGGTAAACCTCTCAAAGCTTTCACAATTCAGGCTCCTCTACGCTACGCACAATACGAAAACCCACGTCGGGACGGCCGACATCGCTGAAGTCGCGCGACGTCATACGCAGCTCGCTTAGATCGCTGTGCATCCAGCTAGATCCGCGTACCACGTAATACGTACCGCCACCGTCAGCCGCCGCCGCGGCAACACCCACCGCGTATTCGTCGTCTGTCCACTCGGACACGTTGCCGCCAATATCAAACAGACCGGCAGCATTTTCGGCAAACGAGGCCACCGGTGCGGTGGCAGCGAAACCGTCGCTGTAATTCTTGAGCGTCAGCGCCGTCAAACCAATGGTCGCGCGATCGGCATAGTTGCCGCTGTCGGGTGCCGGCGGCATGTCATTGCCCCACGGAAATCGCGGCGGCCGCACCTGTCCGGCGTAGCGTGCGGCCCACGCCCACTCCGCCTCCGACGGTAGTCGGTAACCACTGCCGCCCGTACGCGCAAAGTCATCGCCTTCAATTTTGTACGCTGGCTCGAGACCGTCTTTTTCACTAAGCCAGTTACAGTACTCGATCGCTTGCCGCACGGTGACGTTCACCACCGGCGTATTCGGCTCGTCCAGCGATACTTTGTAGACAAATCCCGACTCATGCGTGGGATCGAAGGCCTTGAAGCGCTTGTTTGTGACCTCGGTGGTGGCCACATAAAATTCGGGCAGATTGTTGATGTCACGCAGTACCTCGTTCGCGCGACGGCCGCGCTCGCGGCGCGATGCGCCCATCGAGAACGGCCCCGGACGCATTAACGCCAAGGTTTGACCGTCGCCGGTTTGGAGCGACCGCTTGATGGCGGCTTCGCGCGCCGCTTCGCGTGTGATGAGCGTCGCGCTCACCGTTTGTGCATACGCCGGGTTCGGAATCAACGAATGGGTTTGCGTTACGTACCCCAGCGCGCGCACCTCAATGGTCTGCTCACTGGCAGGCAAGCTCAGCTTGCCATCGGTCAGCGTTTGCAACTGGTCGTCAACAAACACCTGCGCGCCCGCTGGTGTCATTTTGAACACGACATCGCCATACAGCGGATCCAGGTCGAAATTCAGCGATACATCGTTGTCGGCACGCACAGTCACCGCGCGTGTCGCGCTCGCGAACCCGGACCGCGACACGGTCAACGAGTACCGTTTGCCCGGTGGCAAGCGCAAATCGATAGGGGTTTGACCCTTGTAGCGTCCGTCGACGGCAACCGAGGCTCGCGCAGGGTTCGAGAGCACGCTCAGAAGACCATCCGCCTTTTCCAGAACAATGCTGCGAAATTCCTGCGGCTGCGTCGCAATAGCGCGTACCGGCCTGCGCCAGGGTTTGTGCCCGCGCGCGCGGACGGACACATCGTGCAAGCCTGACAGTATCTCCACCGTGCCTGGCGTCACGCCAAACACTTCACCATCCACCACAATCTCGGCGCCGGCGGGCATCGACTGAAAACTGACATCGGCCCAGTCGGGGGTCAACGACACGCTCAGGGTTTGTTCAACTTCGGCGCCTTCAATCTCTATAGATGTCGAAAACGGCTGGAACCGGGGCGCACTGATTGATAACGAGTGTTCGCCTGCCGGCAGCTCGGAGCGCAAGCCGGTGAACGGTTGCCCGGCCACGGTGACCACCGCATCAAGGACCTCGCGGTCAAACTCAATGGTGAGAATACCGGGCTTTTTCTGCAGCGTGTAACGAAAGATCTGATTGCTGTCGCCGCCTACCACAACCGCCTCGTCCAGCGGAAAATAGCCCGCTTTTTGCGCCTGCACTCTGGCCGCGCCCGAGCGCACCAGATAGCGATCACCCAGTTTGAATTGCAGCGACTCGCTCTCGAAACTGACGCGGTCAGCGATGGGCGCAACGTCGACGTGCACGCTGCGGGCAGTGAACACAAACCACAGCACCCCGAGCAACAGGACGCCCAAAGCGCCCCCCACAAACCACATGGCAACCTGACGACCACCGAGCCGCTCGGCACGATTGCGCGCCGGATCAAAAACAACTTCTTCAATCGGCTGTACAGCCGCAGGCACGTCGCCTTCGCGTTGTGGCGTGGGCGACATCAGATACGCTCTTCGCAGCGCACGTCAACGACACCCTCGACGCCGCCAGGGCCTACGCGGAACTCGCGACGCACGTCACGATAGCCCGCTCGGGAGCCGACGGCGGTATAGCGCCCTGGACGTAGCTCAATGGACTGGCGTTCGAAGCGCCCCAGACGGCCCACACGATAAACCAGCACATCGGTCAGATTGTCCGATGACAGCATCACCTGAGCGGAGGTGCGTGAGGTCGCCAAATGCGCCGTCAGACGCGCCATAGCGGTGGTCAATTCACGACCCGGCGTCGCCAGGCCCTGAGCGCGCGCAAGCTCGTCGCGCGCATTGTCATACACGCTGTCACTCATGAGCCGGTCAGGATCATCGTTGTATTCACTGAGCGTTTCCAACAACTCGACGCGCTCTGCGTTGCGCTGCTCTCCATCACGCGCAAAGCCAAGATTGGGGTCCAATGCACGCGCTTCACGGTAGATGGCAAGGGCGCCGCGAAAGTCCTCGCTACGCTCGAGCGCCTCGGCGCGATCGCGCAATGTCGACACACTGGCGGAACGGCGCGACTGCTCAAGCTGCGATAACGCATCGCGGACATCGCTGGTGCCCGGCCGAATTTGCTCGGCACGCGCGAACGCCGCCCGCGCGGCATCAAAGCGATTGGATGACAGCGCTGCGAATCCATCTGACATGGCACTACTGAAGCGGGAGCCGGCCATAGCCCGATCAACCCGGCGCACACCGGCCGACGCGTCGCTCCACTGCGGATCGAGCTCGGCAGCCTCACGGAACAGTGCCAGTGCCTTGGCTGGCTCGCCGTATTGCTCGAGTTCACGCGCTTGCTCAACCAGTGCGATGACCGCATCGAGGTTGGCGGCACGAGCAAGGCCCGCTTTGGCCGCGGCGTTTTTCGATTCAACCTTCAACACCAATTCAAAGTTTTCGTTGGCCGCCGCCGCGTTGCCCGCGCCCAGACTGTCCTGACCCGCACGCAAGCTTTCATCGAGCAGATTTTCAGAACGTTCGACCAGTTCGCCCAGCGCTGCATTGCCATCGCGATAGGCCTCAAACGAGGCCTGGAAATCCTGTCGTCGAAACGCCCGATCACCGTCAATGGCGAGCTGTTTGGCTGCCTCATAGTCATCCAGCGCCCACACTTCGACTTTCTTTTCTTCCAGCACGAACTGCTTGTCGAGCAACTGCTCCAGTTCTTCTTCGGCGCGAGCGCGCAAACGCGCTTCCTGTGCAAGCTTCCACGGTTCAACCGCCTGCTGCGGCTCGCCACCTGGCGCCGTCGTCACCGTCTGTGCGAGCCCGGGCACCTGCGCGCCAGTGCTCGCAATAGTTGACGTCGCCACCGGATTAAGGGTGCGCAGGAAATAGATCGCGGCGAAGGCGGCAACGATAAAAAAGCCCAAAGCCATCACGCCGTAGGTGTGTGAAACACCGCGCCGCGACCCCGGCGTGCGCGCCGTTAATGGCAACGTGCTCGCGCTGCTTTCAGCGGGCAAAACCGGCTCGATAACGTCAAGTTGATTGGTCGGATCGACGAACTCATCCGGCGGCAACGTTGCGTTTCGATCGGCATCCAGGGCACGTTCCAGCGCGCGCGCAACGGTCGCAAGTGGTGTCGGACGCGAAGTCGGTTGCGGATGTAATAACTGACGCGCCATCCGGCGGACGTCGTCCGGCACATCGTCAGGCCATACGCCGCTGTCGGCCGTTTTCGCCTCGTCGGGTCCGACCTGCGCAATGAGGTCAAACAACAACAAGCCAACGGCCCAGGCATCATCGCTCGGACTCGGCGGTGCGCCGTCGCGCTGTGCCGGGCTGGCGGTAAGCGTGGAACCACCGCTGCGCAGGCCACTATCGCCCGCTTGACTCGCGACGCCGAAATCAATCAGTCGCGCATTGCCATTGGCCGTGAGCAGCACATTTTGGGCTTTGACATCGCGATGAACAAAACCCGCGTCATGCAGATGTGACAATGCATCGCACAGCTGCGCAATCAGCGGCACGACCTGACGCCAGCTGCGCCCGCGCAAACTCGACAGATCGCCTTGCTCACAATGCTCACGTGTAATGTAGGCCAATCCGTCATTGACGGCGTGCTCGTAATAACGCGCAATGGCCGGGTGAGTTTGGGCTGCGCCGATGTCGAACTCATTGCGCAGCAAGCGCTGACTGAGCGCTCTGTCGTCGCCGTCGTTGGCGACTTTTATGACCAGACGCGTGCGGCTATTGAGATCTTGCGCCAGCCAGCTTTGCGCGTGAGAACCTGCGTGTAACCGCGACGTCAAAACGTAGCGATCCCCGATCTTCTGACCTTTATTGAGTGATGACATTTCCTGACCCTAGAAAAAGACGTTACTGGTCAAACCTGACATCCGGCAGCGCCGGCTCTGACTCCCCGTCTTCAAGATCAATCCCCGTTTCCTGCTGGTAGATGGCGCGCAGCAATCGTCGCCATTCCTCGAACTGCTCTTCGGCCGATCCGCTCAACGTGGTGGTTTGCCCCTCCACTTCAACCACCAGCGGTTCGACTTCCGCGGTAAACGACTCTTGCAGTTCGCGCACCGCCGCCGCATGAATCTTGGATTCGGAGCCAAGACCAAAACCTGCACTGATAATGGACACGCCGCCCAGCATTGCGGCCCGGCCCGCCAGGTCAGCGGTGCGCGATTCCGCACCCTGCTGAACTGCGATACCGCCGACAACCGTCGCCGCGCCAATTAGTTTCGTCGCAAGCGCGGCCCGCCGCAAATCGCGCAGCGCCAACAGTTCCTTGTAGGAATACCGCCGCCAGTCGGCGTATGGCTGGCTCATCC
>CAYGSQ010000021.1:0-2333 GCA_964352435.1 uncultured Gammaproteobacteria bacterium
GACTACTACTGGCGTGTGCGCGCCCGCAACGCGTGCGGAACGACGTTGTCACCAACCTATGCTTTCTCAACGGCAGCCGAAAATTGCCAGGTCTTTCCGGCGACTGATGTGCCATTCAATATCGACGGCAACAGCACACCGACCATCATATCGAATCTCGACACGACGCTTGGCGGTTTGGTCACGGATGTAAACGTCGTCGACGTGAAGGGTATCCATACTTATGTGGGCGACCTGCAATTTCGGGTCGAGGGTCCGGTCAATCGTGGGCATGAAAACCAGGCGGGCAATTCGCGGCACCCGAACCGTACGACCGTCACTCTGATGGATCGTGTTTGTGGCAGCAACGACAATTTTGATTTGAACTTTGACGATCAGGCGACGCTACCTGTGCCGTGTCCGCCGACCGGCGGTGGTACCTATATGAGTGAGTCTTCGCTCGAGGACTTTAACGGCGTCGACGGTACCGGCGACTGGCGCCTGTATGTCTCGGACAACTTCCCTACCGATGGCGGTTTGCTGCAAACCTGGGGGCTGGAGCTATGTTCGGTGCCGGACGTAATCGGACCGGATGCGGATGGCGACAGCATCGATAACAGCGTGGACAACTGTGCGGACGTGCCAAATATCGATCAGCGCGATACGGATGGGGACGGCTTTGGCAACGTGTGCGATACCGATCTCAATAACGATAACATCACGAACGTGATCGATCTGGGACTGCTGCGCACCGTGTTTTTCACCAACGATGCCAATGCAGACTTCGATGGCGATGGCGTAGTGAATGTCGTCGATCTCGGGATTCTGCGTCAGCGCTTTTTCACCGCGCCTGGCCCAAGCGGTATAGTGAAATAGAAATCGTCCGCGGACGAACGTCGAAAATGGAGTGATTGGATGACTTACTTTGTGACGGGTGCAACCGGATTTATCGGTCGCCGACTGGTCAAGGAACTGCTGCAAAAACGTGGCACGGTGTATTTTCTGGTGCGCAAAAAAGACCCGAAGGTTCTCGCCGGTCTGTACGAGTACTGGGGCGTGGATAAAAAGCGTGCCGTTCCCGTGGTCGGTGATCTGACCAAGAACAACCTGGGTGTCGCCAAGAAGGCGCGCGAGGCGATGACCGGTGAAGTGCGTCATGTTTATCACCTGGCGGCGCTGTACGACATTACCGCGCCGGACGAGGTGCAGGAGCAGGTCAATGTCGAGGGCACGCGTCAAGCAGTAAAACTGTCCGAGACGATCAAGGCCAAGTGCTTCCATCATGTAAGTTCGATCGCGGCGGCCGGTTTATACGCGGGCGTGTTCCGGGAAGATATGTTCGCGGAAGCTACGGGTCTGGCCAAGAGCCCGTACCATCGGACCAAACACGATGCCGAGGGTGTTGTGCGGACCGAGTGCTCCATCGCGTGGCGCGTGTATCGGCCCGGTATTGTGGTTGGCGATTCGCGCACCGGCGAGATGGACAAGATTGACGGGCCGTACTATTTCTTCAAGACCATCCAGAAAACGCGAGCTTTGTTACCGCCGTGGTTCCCAACCGTGGGTATCGAAGGCGGCCGCATCATTCTCGTGCCGGTAGATTTTGTCGTCGATGCACTGATGCACCTGTCGCACAAAAAGGGTCTGGACGGGTCGTGCTTTCATTTGACCGACCCCAACGCGCGGCGCATCGGTGACGTACTCAACATCTTCGCGAAAGCCGGCCACGCGCCAGCCATGGTCATGCGCCTCAATGCACGCATGTTTGGCATCGTGCCCAAATATGTGTGGCAGGGTCTGTGGGCACTGACGCCCGTGCGGCGGATGGTGCGTTCAATGCTGAGCAGTTTTGACCTGCCGATGGAAACCTTTAAGTTCATCAACTACCCGACGGATTTTGACTGTCGCCAGACTACCAGGGAGCTGGCGGGCAGCGGCATCAGCGTACCGCCTATTGAGGACTACGCAGAGCGACTGTGGGATTACTGGGAACGCAACCTCGATCCTGACTTGCACATTGATCGGTCGCTGAGTGGCCGCGTAAAGGGCAAGGTTGTCATGGTGACCGGCGCGTCGTCGGGGATCGGTCGTGCTACCGCAATCAAAATGGGTGAGGGCGGCGCTACGGTTGTTCTGGTTGCACGTTCGGCCGACAAACTTGAAGAAGCGCGCGCTGAAGTCGCCAGGCACGGTGGTGATGCGCATGCCTATACCTGCGACTTGTCCAGTCTGGACGATTGCGACAAGTTGATCAAAGACGTTCTGGGCGACCTCGGTCAGGTGGATATTCTGGTGAACAACGCCGGGCGCTCAATTCGTCGCGGCATCGTGAGTTCGTACGATCGGTTCCACGA
>CAYGSQ010000021.1:2343-15934 GCA_964352435.1 uncultured Gammaproteobacteria bacterium
GCTCAACTATTTTGGTTCGCTGCGATTGATTATGGGGCTGCTTCCGTCCATGACGGAGCGTCGCTCTGGTCACGTGATCAACATCTCATCCATTGGTGTGCTGTCAAATG
The DNA here is from genome assembly GCA_964352435.1 of uncultured Gammaproteobacteria bacterium. Classification (GTDB taxonomy): domain Bacteria; phylum Pseudomonadota; class Gammaproteobacteria; order Steroidobacterales; family JBCCMA01; genus JBCCMA01. Next base: position 2,454 of record CAYGSQ010000021.1, read on the forward strand.
CGCCGCGGTTCTCCGCCTACGTTGCTTCAAAAGCGGCTCTTGATGCGTTCACACGTTGTGCCGCGTCTGAACTTAGCCACAGCGGTATTCACTTCACGACAATCAATATGCCGCTGGTGCGCACGCCCATGATCGCGCCGACAAAGCTTTATCAGAACGTGCCGACCAAGAGTCCGGAAGAGGCGGGCGATATGGTAGTGGATGCGATCGTCCGGCGTCCGAAGCGCATCGCTACGCGTTTGGGTATCAGTGCAGAAATCATGCATCTGTTGGCACCCAAAATGACGGAGCTTGGGATGAACGAAGCGTTCCAGTTGTTTCCGGATTCGGCTGCGGCACAGGGCAATTCTGGTCATCACAGTTCGCCCGAGCAGATTGCCGTGGCCCAGTTAACGCGCGGTATTCACTGGTAGCAGGTGCTACAGCGTAATCGTGGTGACGGTTTGCGTAGGCGAATCGTCACGCGAGCGCTGGATGGGCAGCGTAAGCGTGGGTGGTGGGTTGGCGTTGTCCAGGCGATTGCCGCGCAGTTGCTGCGTAAACTCGTCAAGCGGCATCGGCGCGCCAAACAGATAGCCCTGCATAAAATGACATTGTTCGTGGCGCAGGAATTTGACCTGCGCATCGTCTTCAATGCCCTCTGCAATAACCTGAATGCCCAGGCTGCTGGCCATGGCGATAATGGCGCGCGTGATCGACGCGTCATTTTGATTCGTCGCCATGCCGCGCGTGAAACTGCCGTCGACTTTAATCATGTCGATCGGAAATAGTTTGAGGTTGCTCAGTGACGAGTAGCCGGTCCCGAAATCGTCCAGGCTCAGGCGAACGCCAATTTCTTTCAATGCGCGCATCGTGTCGTTCGTTTGTCGCGAGTCATGCATGATCGCCGCTTCGGTCAGCTCAAGGATCAGCGATGACGGCGGTACGCCCGCTTTGGCGACGCAGTGTTTGACGACATCGATCAGGTTGTGTCGCCGGAATTGGTGCTCGGATACGTTGACGGCCACGGTCATGTGATTGAAGCCCATCGAATGCCAGCCGTTGACCGCGTCAATGGCGCGGCGCATGACGCGCTCGCCCAAAATAGCGATTAGACCCGCTTCTTCCGCGACGGGCACAAATGCGGCGGGTTGCACGTAGCCCCGTTCCGGGTGTTGCCAGCGCAGCAACGCTTCGCCGCCCACAATGATGCCGCTGCGAATATCTATGAGCGGCTGAAAGTGGATGCTGAATTCATCCTGATCCAGCGCGCGGCGAATATCGGCTTCCAGAGAAACCCTTTCGCGGTTGCGCTTTTCAAGCGCCTGGTCGTAAAACTGGTAGTTGTTGCGCCCCGCATCCTTGGCGGCATACAGCGCCAGGTCGGCAGTCTTGAGCAGCGTTTGCGCATCCTGACCGTCGGTTGGGAAGCGGCTGACGCCAATGCTGGCGCCACTAAAGACTTCCTGCCCGTCCAGGTCGATAGGCTGCGATAGCGCGTTGAGGATGCGGTCGCAGATGTTGGAAATCACCGGCAAGTCGGCGACGCCATCGAGGCATATGACGAACTCATCGCCGCCCAGCCTGGAAATGACCGACGCGTGCGAGTCACGTGCGTTGCTGTCGTGGCGCAAACAGTGCTGCAAACGTCGTGCGACGACTTCGAGCATCTTGTCGCCGGCACCGTGGCCGAGCGTATCGTTAACGCGTTTGAAACGATCGAGATCGAGAAACAGGAGTGTGAGAGGGCTGGCGTCGCTCTTTTCGATGCGCCGCGCTAACTCATCATTAAAGCCCGCGCGATTGGGCAGTTTGGTCAGCATGTCGAAGTAGGCCAGTTCGCGTACGCGCTCCTCCGCTTCTTTGCGTGTGCTGATGTCGCGTAAAATAAACAGGAACGCACGCGCAGTACCGTCAAACTCGCGAACCACCGATGACGACACGCTGACCGTGCGACCGGAACCGTCGCCGGCCACGAGGTCCAGCTCGAGATTGTTGGTCTTGCGGTTTTCGGCCATGGCATTGATTTGCGAGCGCAGAACATCGCTGCCCAGCAGGCGGCGTATCGGCGTGCCGTAGACGTCGTCCTCGGTGACCCCGAAGAGTTTTTGTCCTGCAGGATTTATTTGGCGTAACGTCGCATCGCGATCGACGACCAGCAGCGCGTCCGACATAGTCGATGCGATCTGGGCGCCGATCAACGAGGGCGTAATGTCGCTCATCCGATAACGACCGCTAACGTACGCTGTCAACCCAAAGAAGCAAAGCAGCACCCAGTGGCCGGGCACGTAAATGGGTAGGCCGTTTGCCGGCAGGAACGACGTCGTAAATAGAATGCCGACAACCGATGACAGCGACAGCAGACGTGCGCGACGTTGATCGTTGTACGAGCGGTTCAACCCGGTGAGATGGTTGACGTAGATCCACAGCGTCAAGCCCATGGTCAGCAAGAACATGGCACTGAAGATGTGTCCGAGCCAGCCGTATTGTGCCAGATAGCCGGCGCCCGAGGCGCTGACTGAGCGAATGAAACTCTCAGCGGTGATGGCGGCTACCGCAAGTGCACCGCTGGCAATGCCGAGCGTTCTAAGTGTCAGGCGCGCGGCGGGCAACGGACCCGCGACACCGTGGGTAAACATCAGGAAGCTGATTGGAAACGCAAGCAACGATGCGTGCGCGATGCGATACCACCCAAGCGCGATTGACGCGCTGTTTGCGGCATGGGCCAGGCCGTCGCTGATTAGCCACATCGCTGCACTAACGCTCATGACGAAAAATGGCAATGCGAAACGCGCGCCGCCTTCGCGCACGAAAAACGACACGCCAACCAGCGCGACCAGAAAGCCGGAAAAAATCGGCATCAGGGAAGGGGCGCCAAAAGCGTATTGCGTAAAGCTGAAGATTTCAGCGAGCATCGTGTCTGAGTTGCTCCGGACTTGTCATAAAACGGGCTGGTGGTTTTTCACCACGCACGCATTTTGAATGGATTTAGTTATGCATACGCAGAGCCCGGTCTCATTTTTCGTCGGTCAACCCGCCAAGACTGCCCATTTTTCGAGCAATCCACGCAGTGAAATGTGATCTTTGGCACCGTTGCGAGGTTCCGTCTATGCCACACTGAGCTTTCACAGTCTTCAGCGCCGGACAGATCACACTATGAGTCGAGTACGCCAGTTGGCGATAAATGCGGCCGACCACCTGGTCAGCAAAGGCCGTCTGGACTCGGCCGCATCTATTCTCGAAAACTACCTGAGCGCGCACCCGGCATGCGGCGACATCATGCGTCGCCTCGGACGTATCCGTTTGTCGCAGGGACGTGCGGATCTGGCACAGCCGCTGCTCGAACGAGCGCTGAAACTTTACACAGAAGCCTCCCGTCTGGATAAAACCGGTACGTCGCTGCCGGCGTTGTCTGAGTAGTTCGCGGCAGCGTTGCGCTCGGTTACACTCCGGGTATGACGCAAGCCCCACGCGACCCGACTTCCATGGAGGCCCGCTATGCCCGGATCTGGCGCGTGGTGGCCGCGATTCCGCCTGGTCAGGTCGCAAGCTACGGTCAGGTTGCCGACCTCGCCGGCATCGCACGTGGTGCACGGCAAGCCGCTCGTGCGCTCGGTAAAGCGCCCGCTGATATGCAGCTGCCATGGTTTCGTGTCGTGCGGGCGAATGGTCAAATCGCAATAGCCAAAGACTCACCTGGCTACCAACGTCAACGTCAGCAGCTGTTGTCGGAGGGCGTCGAGGTCAGCAACGGTCGCGTCAATATGCGTCGCTTTCGTTGGCTGCCTGGAAGCGACGAGATTCTGCTGCGCTTCTAACTATCAATGACCCTGTTGGATCGCGCGGGCGGCAAAGCGGTCGATTAGCCGTGGTGCAATGAGTCGAACATAGCGTCCCAGTTTTCCTCGCAAAGAGGTAATCAAGAGGCGGCGTCTCGCGCGCGTCGCTTTGGCCACGAGCTGTGCGCAGCGTTGCGCGGACATGATTTTGCCCTCACGCATCGGCGACTCGCCGAGGACGGTGCCGTCGCCCTTGAGGGCGCGCTTGTGAATGCTGGATACGACGAAATCGGGGGCGACAATCGTGACGCTGATACCGCTTGGGGCCAACTCGATGCGCAGTGATTCGAATAGGCCAATCGCGGCGTGTTTGCTGGCGGCGTAGCCGGTACGCGACGGTACACCGGTGAGGCCGGCGACGCTTGCAATCAAAACGATGCGGCCACGCGATTTTTTAAGCTCGGGCAACGCCGCCTTGGTACAGTACAGGGCGCCAAAATAATTCACGTCCATGACCTGCCGGAACACCGACAGATCGTCGGTCTCCTCAAACGTGGCCCACATGGTGGCGCCCGCGTTATTGAACAACGTATCAATGCGGCCAAAGCGCGCAAGCGTTTGCTCGATTAGCCCGGCGCACTGCGGCGCTTGTGTCACATCCGTTGGCACCGCAAGCACGTCCGCACCATGCGCGCGCAATTCGTCGGCCAGACTATTGAGCCGATCGCCGTTGCGGGCGCTGATGACCAGGCGTGGATAGTCGCCGGTGCGTGCCAGTTCGAGCGCCAACGCGCGACCGATTCCTTCCGATGCGCCGGTCACGATGGCGACCGGCTGGATTCCATTTGTCATAACTACCTCAAAGGTCGGGTGCAGCTGTCGAGTCGATTTACAATCGACCAAATCAAGCCACCTGCCAACAGGCTGAGAGCCCCGAAAACAGGCTGTCACAGCCGCTGGTGCGAATTTTGCACGGACCAGTGTGCCGATCATTCGTGTCAGGAGGAAATGCGTCCATGTTCAAGCCACGCCGAATTCATCGCCGTGAAGATCAAAAAGACCGGCTCTATAGTGCGCTGCGCAAACTTTATGCGGACGGCGTACGCATTTGTGCCGGTAGACCCGCAGGCCCGACTGAACCCGCAGCGCTCGCGCAGCCGGCTCGTACAACGCCTGTGCGCAAGCGGAACAAGAATAACGAACCGCTCACGCTGGAGATTGATGGCGCCTCCAGCGCCTTTGATCCGTACAACCATAACGCGCGCTAGCGCCCCGCCAGGCAGCGCCTGGAGACGATGAGGCCAGACAGCGCGGTCCGCCTGTGCGTGAGGCTTTCGCGTGCGCCCCGCGGCACGTATCCTGTGCCGCCTGTTGGGTAGTTAGCGTGGTAAGCCATGACTGATGTGGCGACGTCCCTTTCTCTTATAACTGGTGGTGCAAGCGGCATTGGCCGGGCACTGGTGTTGCGCTTTGCGGCGGCCGGTGGCCGCGTCGTTGTGTGGGATATCGATGGAGACGGTTTGGCGGCCTTAAGCGAGGAAGCCAGCGCGCTGCCTGGCAAAGTGTTTACCTACCGCTGCGATCTGTCGGATCGCACCGATATTGCCGCAACGGCAGTCAAAGTCATTGAGCAAGTCGGTGACGTGGATCTGATCGTGCACAATGCCGGTATCGTCGCGGGTGCGCCCCTCAACGAGCTAACCGATGAGCAGATTGAACGCACGTTCGCGATCAACACGCTCGCCCTGTTCTACGTGACACGTCCGTTCCTCGGCGCGATGATTCAACGCAATCGCGGCCATATCGTGACCATCGCTTCCGCCGGTGGCCTCGCGGGTACCGCCAAGCTGACCGACTATTGTGCCAGCAAGTTTGCGGCGGTGGGTTTTGACGATGCGCTGCGTGCAGAGTTTAACTTCCTGAAGTACGACATCGCGACCACCGTCGTGTGCCCGTTTTATATCAACACCGGCATGTTCGATGGCGTATCGACCCGCTTCTCGTGGCTGATCCCGATTCTCGATCCCGCGTATGTGGTCGAACGCATTTCGGACGCTATCGCCAAGCGCAAAAAAAGGCTGGTCATGCCGCGCTTTGTCTACACCACCTGGCTGGTGCGTTTGCTGCCCGTAGGCCTGGGTGATCGCTTGATGACGTTTTTCGGCGTCACCCAAAGCATGCAACGATTTACGGGGCGACCCGGCCCCAAAGTGCCGCGGGACTAGCGTTGGCATGAGCATGTTCCACGCCGTGCGCAATGCGTTTCGCTGGCTCATTCGCAAGTTGATGTTCTTGTGGGTGCGTACCCGCGCCTTGCCCGACCCGGTGTCGGAGCTGGGCCTTGATGGCGATTCGCATGTGACCTACGTGCTGGATATTCAGGGTTTGTCTAACCTGCTCGTTGTCGAGCAGGTGTGCGAGCGGCTGGGTCTGCCGCGTCCGCTTGACGCGACACGTGAGGCCGACGGCATACCTGGGGTCGTTTTTTTGCGCCGCATGCGCGGGGTGTTTGTGCGGCGTCTCGATCCCCGTGTTGGGCCGGATGTTGATGCACTCTACGAGCAAGCATTAGCGACGAACGCGCCGCATATCGTGATGGTGCCGGTGTCGATCTTTTGGGGGCGCTCGCCCGAGAAAGAAAACTCCTCCCTCAAGGTGCTGTTTTCAGATTCATGGTCGGTGGTTGGCCGACTGCGCAAAATGCTAACCATTTTGCTGCACGGTCGAACTACTCTGGTACAGTTTTCGAAGCCGTTGATTTTGGATCAGTTGGTTGCAGAGCAGCTGCCCAGGGAGCGCGCGTTGCGCAAGCTGTCGCGGGTATTGCGTGTCCATTTTCGTCGGCGCCGCGAAGCGACGATCGGCCCCGATTTATCGCACCGGCGCAACCTGGTCGATGAGCTGTTGGCGACGCCCGCCGTGCGCGCCGAAATCGACAACCAGGCAGCCGCCAACGGCTGGTCACAGGACAAGGCTCGGTCCAAAGCGCGCAAATATGCAAAGGAAATTGCGGCGGACTATTCGTACCCGGTTATCCGTTTCATGGATATTTTTCTGTCGTGGTGCTGGAACAAACTGTACCGCGGCATCGAGTTCAAACACTTTTCGCTGCTGCAGGATGTTAGTGCTGGTAACGAAATTATCTATGTGCCGTGTCATCGCAGTCACATGGACTATTTGCTGCTGTCCTATCTCTTGTATCACCGCGGCCTGGTGCCACCGCACATTGCGGCTGGCGTAAATCTGAACCTGCCCATCGTGGGCTCACTGCTTCGTCGCAGCGGCGCGTTTTTTATCCGCCGCAGCTTCAAGGGCAATCGGCTTTATGCCAAGGTTTTCGATGCCTACTTGCGGCGTAACATTGCCCGTGGTGTGTCGATCGAGTATTTCATTGAAGGCACGCGCAGCCGTACGGGTAGGTTGCTCGAGCACAAGGGCGGATTGCTTGCCATGACTGTGCAAAGCTATCTCAAGGACCAGCAACGGCCGGTGGTTTTTGTGCCGATCTACATCGGCTACGAAAAGCTTGCAGAGGGTCGCAGCTACTTGCGCGAGCTCGGCGGCAAACCGAAAAAAAGCGAGTCGTTGGGTGGGCTGTTTCGTGCGGCTAAGTTGTTGCGTAACGATTTCGGGCGCGTGCACGTCAACATCGCACAACCCATTCATCTTGACGCGGTACTGGACAAGACGGTGCCCAATTGGCGCGAGCGTGACTATCGCGGTGACGCCAAGCCCGAGTTTGTTAAGGGCCTGGTTAATGATCTGGGTAACGACATCCTGTACGGCATTAATCAGGCCGTTGCGGTCACGCCGGTGAGCTTGCTGGCGGTGACTCTGCTCGCCACGGCGAAACAGGCTATGGCCGAGGCCGATCTGGTGCGCCAGATCGATCTGTGTCTGTCGCTGCTGCGCAAGGTGCCGTATTCAGATCTGGTGACCCTGCCAGAGATGGACGGTGCTGAAGTGCTGGCCTACGGCGAGGAGCTCGGCGTTGTGGCCCGGCGTCAACACGTACTGGGCGATGTCATCGCACTCGAGGGCGTCGAGGCGGTGCTGATGACCTATTCGCGCAACAATGTGCTGCATCTGCTGGCGTTGCCGTCGATGATTGCGTGTTGTTTCCTCGACAACAAGGCGATGACGGAGCTTGAGGTCATGCGCCTGTGCAAACTCGCGTTTCCGTTTATCGAAGGCGAATTGTTCCTGTCGCTCAGCGATGAAGCGTTTTCCAGTCAGATCCGCAGCATGATCTCGCAGCTGGTCGACCATGACCTGCTGACGCGCAGCGATGATGGGACGACGCTGGTGCGGCCGCCATCCCAGTCATTTGCTGCGGTTCAGCTTTCCGTGCTCGCGCAAAGCCTGCTGCAGACCGTCGAGCGCTACTACCTGGTCATCACAGTATTGCTTAAACACGGCAGCGGCGCGCTGCCCCAACGTGAGCTGGAACGCGAGTGTCAGCTGGTGGCTGAGCGCATGTCGATGCTGCACGAGCTTGATGCGCCAGAGTTTTTCGACAAGAGACTTTTTAGCGGGTTTATCGAGCGGTTAAAGCAAAGCGGTATTGTCAGCATCGATGGCCAAAATTGTCTGGCGTTCGACGACCGAATTTCTGACGTGGAACGTGACGCTCGTATGGTGCTGAGTGACCGAATTCGGCATAGTATTTTGCAAGTAACGCACGCCTGAATCGGCTGTTTGGACGTTCGCTGCAGCCGCCTTTTTGCCTGCTGTTGCGATGCAACGTGAGCTAAGCCTCACGGGCGTGTATGTTGCTGTTTGGACTGCGGGAATTGCTTGAATGGCCCGTCAAATCATTACGCTAATTGATCAACTCATGGGGATATCAATGCAATTGAAGCTCTCTGCGGACCCGCGTGGCCGGTCGTTGCAACGCTTGGGGGCCGCCGCCGGAGCGGCTGCTGTCGCTTTAGCCTGTGCGCCTTCGTTTGCCGTATCGTTTGATAATGGCAAGGTGAATGGCAGCTTCGACACGACTATTTCGCTGGGCGGAATCTGGCGTCTTGAGCAGGCTGCCAACAACATTGTCGGCACGGCCAATGGCGGTGAAGCGTTTTCGGTCAACTACGATGACGGCACGCTGAACTTCAATCGCGGCCTGGCAAGCTCCGTCGCGAAGATCACCAGCGAATTCGAAATCAACTACAAAAATTTCGGCTTCTTCACTCGCGGCACGTATTTCTACGATTTTGAACTCAAGGATGGAGACCGTCTGCGAACCCCCCTTAGTGAAGGCGCACTCAAGCGCAGTGGGTCTGACGGCGACGTGCTTGACGCGCTGTTCTTCTGGCGTTTCAACATTGGCGGTATGCCGGCGGAATTCCGCATCGGTGAGCAGGTCGTAAACTGGGGTGAGAGTACGTTCATCCAGGGCGGCAATAACGTCATCAATCATTTCAACGTGAGCGCGCTGCGCGTGCCCGGCGCTGAGTTGCGTGAAGCATTGCTGGCGCAGGATCTGGCGTGGTTCTCAATTTCGCCCACGAACAACCTGACGATCGAAGCCGTTTATCAATACGATTGGGACGACACTGAGCCTGAGGGCGCTGGTTCGTTTTTCTCCACCAACGACTTTGCCGTCGATGGCGGCAGCCACGTGCGGCTGGGTTTCGGTGACACCCCGGATACGCCCAACCCGATGTTTACGGATCCGACGCGGCCGTTCAATGCTATTCCGCGCGGTTTTGCCGATGCACCGGACGACGGTGGCCAATACGGTTTTGCCGTGCGTTATTACGCAGAAGACTTTAACAACGGAACCGAGTTTGGTCTTTACTACTACAAGTACCATAGCCGTCTGCCGGTGCTTAGCGCGCGCTCCGGGCAACTGTCCGGTCTGATCGCGGCGGCGTCCATTGGTGCGGCGCCGGGTGCGGGCGGTGCATCCGATATTGCCGGCGCGGCTGGCTTGTCGTTCCTCGGCACCAATCCGGGTGATTTCGATGCCGCCATCGCGGCCGGTCAGGCTGCCGCGAACGCGGGCGTTTCGGATTTTGCTGCCGGCGGTATTGCCGCGGCAGCGATTACCGGACAAAACGTCGCGCAAGTGGCCGGCGCGTACGCGACCGATGCGTTCGGCGCCACGGCGAACTACTTCACCAGCTTCCCTGAAGACATCACCAATATCGGTTTGAGCTTCAATACCACGGTGGGTCAGATTGCGGTCCAGGGCGAATATTCGCTAAAACTGGATTTGCCACTGCAGGTCGACGACCTGGAGCTGCTGTTCGCCGGTTTGAGTTCGTTGCGCGATCAGTTTGCCGAATTTGGTCAGCTAGGCAGCTTTTCGATCAACTCGATTAGCCCGCAGTTTAATGAAAACGCGCCTCCAGGCACCGTCATTAACGGCTTCAAGCGCCAGGATGTCAGCCAGTTTCAGGTGACGGCGACCCGCTTGTTCGGACCTATGTTAGGTGCAAATCAGGGGGCGCTGGTGGCGGAAGCGGCCGTGGTTCACGTTCATCGTATGCCCGATCAAGATGTTTTACGTTTCGATGCCGCGGGCACGTTCGTCAGCGGGAACGCCTTCCTGGCCGATATCGGGCATCCGGGCAAACCGTTTCTGGGCCCGGAATTCTTCCCTACAGCAACGTCTTACGGCTACCGCCTGCTGGGATTGCTCGAGTACAACAACGCCATTGGACCGATCAACCTGATCCCCAATTTCTCGTGGCAGCACGATCTGGACGGTATTTCGCCCGGGCCTGGCGGGAACTTTATTGAGGGTCGCAAGGCTCTAACTCTCGGTGTTCGTGCCAATTACCTGAGTACCTGGGGTTTAAGCGTGAACTGGACCTCGTTCTACGGGGGCGGAAGTCAAAATTTGTTGCGTGACCGTGATTTTATCGGCGCCAACCTCACATACAACTTCTGACCGCTAGATTGACAGCGCTTGCACGAGTGCAGCGCGCAGTCGGTCCATTTGCTGCCCGCTTTAGTTAGTACGGCCGTTGTTTTTTGCCTCACCCTTGTTTTTGGTGTGGGCTTTGGAGAGAGAACCTATGTTCAAACGAATTTTAATTACCCTATGTAGTGCCTCGGTGCTGACGTTGGCCGCGGCGCCCGCGCTCGCTGCCGTAAGCCCTGAAGAGGCGGCGCGTCTGGGTGTGGATCTGACACCGCTTGGTGGTGAGAAGGCTGGTAACGAAGCCGGCACCATTCCCGCGTGGGACGGCGGCATTACGCAGGCACCGGCAGGTTTTAAACCCGGCGATCATCACCCCGACCCGTTTGCGGATGACAAGCCTTTGTTCACAATCACCGCTGCCAACATGGCCGAATATGCGGACATGCTGACAGTTGGCAACAAGGCGCTGCTCGAAAAATATCCGACCTACAAGATGAACGTTTATCCGACGCATCGCAGTGCCTCGGCGCCGCAGCGCATCTACGACGCCACCAAGAAAATTGCGACGACGGCCAATCTGGCCGAAGGCGGCAATGGTGTGACGGGTGCCATCAACGGAATTCCATTCCCAATTCCGGCGAATGGGCTTGAAGTCATCTGGAATCACATTTTGCGCTGGCGTGCTGCCAGTGGCTCGCGTTTCTACGGTCAGGCCGCCGTCACGTCAGGCGGCAGCTATCAGTTGGTGGAATTCTCGGACAAGATCATTGTGCCGTACGCAATGGAAGGTATGACCGTCGAAGATCTCGACAACGTCATCCTGTACTTCAAGGAAAAGACCGTAGCACCGGCGCGTTTGGCCGGGCGTGTACTGCTCGTGCATGAGACGCTGGACCAAACCAAGGATTACCGTAAGGCCTGGGTGTACAACCCCGGTCAGCGCCGCGTCCGTCGCGCACCAAACGTGGCGTTCGACAACCCGCGTTCAGGCTCGGATGGCCTGATGACCTCGGACCAATTCGACATGTACAACGGTAGCCCCGAGCGCTACAACTGGGAGCTGGTGGGTAAGCGCGAAATTTATGTGCCCTACAACTCGTACGGCCTGCACAGCAACACACTCAAGTACAAGGATATCCTGCAAAAGGGCCATATCGATCAGGATCTGGCGCGCTACGAACTGCATCGTGTATGGGTCGTGGACGCCACGCTCAAAGACGGTCTGAGCCATCAGTACAAGCGCCGCACGTTCTACATCGATGAGGACTCGTGGCAGGTGCTGGTGGTCGATCAATACGACAAGAGCGACAAGATCTGGCGCGTGTCGGAGGGACACGGCATCAACTACTACGATGTCAAAAACTACTGGACGACCCTTGAAACGCATTACGACCTGCAGTCGGAGCGTTACATCGCATTTGGTCTGGACAACGAGTCGGACATGTATCGCCTCGATGTCGTTCATGACCTGGACGATTTCACGACAGGCGCGTTACGCTCTTCTGGCATCCGCTGATATTCAGCGCTAAATGCAGACGAAAACCGGGCCACTGTGCCCGGTTTTTTTATGAGCGTATGATAACGGTCAAAGCAAAAAACAAACGGCTTGGTAATGGGGGCGATATTCCGATGAATCGACGTTTTTCCACTATGGTGGGCGTTTCTTTGGTCGCGGCATGCGCCGTTGTATGGGCGGACAACCACGCCGGTTTTGGCGATGATCTGGCGGCGTATCAGGCGCCCGCCGTTACCGAGTCGCTGCTGCTTGACGGCACCCGTGTTGGTGACAAGTTGGTGGTCGTCGGGGAGCACGGCCTTATCATTGTCAGCGACGACCTTGTCTAGAGTTGGCAGCAAGCCATCGCGCCCACGCGCTCCGCGCTGACCGGCATCGCGTTTGCAGACGACCAGGCTGGCCTGGCCGTCGGGCATGATGCCGTCATTCTGCGCACGCTCGACGGTGGCAACACCTGGGAGCGCGTGCACTACGATCCTGATTCGCAAACGCCCTTGCTCGACGTGTGGATGGCCGACGCCGAGCATGCTTTTGCGATTGGCGCGTATGGGCTGTTCCTCGAAACCAGCGACGGTGGCACTACGTGGACACGTCGTCCGTTTTTCAGCGTGCCCTTGCCGCTGCCCGAAGGTGAAGAGCCGGCGGAAGATGACGAGGGCGACTATGTCGATCCCGACTATGGCGAGGATTTTCATCTTAACCACATCACCAACGCGGCCGACGGTACGCTCTACATCGCGGCTGAGGCGGGGCACTACTATCGCTCGCAGGATGCTGGCGCCACGTGGACGGCGCTGGAACCACCGTATAGCGGCTCTTTCTTTGGCACGCTGCCTTTGGATGGTGACGCGCTGTTGCTGTTCGGTATGCGCGGCAATGTTTTTCGTTCCGACGACGCCGGGCTGAGCTACACGCCCATCGAAACCAACGTTCAGTCTCTGTTGACCTCCGCGTTTCGCGCGAAAGACGGGCGTATTGTGGTAACGGGCCTGGCGGGCGTCGTGCTCGAAAGCGCAGATGGTGGCAAGACTTTTGCCCTGCATCGGCAGGCGGATCGTCGCGGTAACATGATGGCGTTACCGACCACTGACGCAGGTGTGGTGCTCATCGGTGAAGGCGGCGTGACCATGCTTTCTGCCAATGACTATCGCGCGGGAGGTGTGCAATGAAAACCAATCCAGTTATCAGCGCGGTTGAGAACCTGATCTTCTCAAATCGACGCATCATCATTGCGTTCTTCCTGATTGTGACGGTGGGTATGCTGTTCATGGCGCGCGGCCTGCATATCGACGCCGGCTTTACCAAGACGCTGCCGATCAAACACCCCTACATGCAAACC
>CAYGSQ010000022.1:0-4685 GCA_964352435.1 uncultured Gammaproteobacteria bacterium
CATGAGCTTGCCAGTTACGGGTATATCGTGGCCGTCATAAACTTCGGCGATGAGCGCACGGCGGTGCCCGGTACGCTCAGTCCGCACGTCATGTTTTTGCGCCCTTTCATGACGAAAGTTGTGCTTGATTCGATTCTCGACAGTGACTGGTTTGGCGCACACATTGACGCAGATAATATTGGTATCACCGGCCACAGTTTTGGTGGATTCACCGCGCTCGCGGCGTCCGGTGGTCCCGTTCTGGGCAAGACGAAGTCCGTACACGATGCGCGAATCAAGGCAATTTCTATCGCCGCGCCTTGGGTAGGTGGTCCATACGACGGCGAGCACTTCTATGCGTTTGCGCCGAACAACGTTGGGCTGGGTAAGGTGAGCGTTCCGTCCATTTGCTTTTATGGCACGAAAGACGAGGTCACGTTGGCTTCTTTTATCCTGCCCGCCATGAAGCAATTGTCCGGTCCCACTTATGTCGTTGAGCTCGTTGACCAACCGCATGTCTTTGAGGAAGCCTCGTGGGATGACCGCAATAGCTGGGAGCTGTTGTTCTTCTCGGCTTATTTGAAGAATAATTCTGACTCACTCGAAAAGCTCCGGGTTGCCCGCTCAATGCGGGGAGGAAAAAACCTGCAGCTAATGGAGTACCAGAAACTTCCCGGAGTCGAATAACTACATGCGAAAACTCTTGCTTGTTGGAATGTCTATGTGAATGCCTGGGATGATGAGGATTTCGCGGCGGCTTGTCGCAACACAGGCAAGCGCAATTTTGTTATGGCTGGCGTGACGACTGACGTGTGCATGGTCGCGCCGGCGATCAGCGCAGTACAGGAAGGTTTCAACGTTCAGGTGGTCTGCGACGCGTGCGGCTCCACTAACCCGATTGCTGAAGAAATGTCATGGCGCCGGATGGAAAAAGCAGGTGTCCATCTCACCAGCACGAATGCGATCGTTGCGGAGCTGGTTAAGAATTGGGCGACTCCCGCCGGGGCAGTTGCGTTCCCGTTGCTGACCTGATTGCTTGACGCAAACTGCTAAAAAGAAAACGCCGCTCCCATTAAGGAGCGGCGTTTTCGCTGCGAAGCGGGCGACGTTTAGTCGCTGGAACGCGCAAATTCCGGATACGCTTCCAACCCGCACTCACTCATATCGACACCGTGGTATTCCTCTTCTTCAGAGACCCGAATGCCCATCGCCATCTTGATGATGAACCACACCAGGCCACTGGCGAGGAACGTCCAGCCGCAGATGGCTGCAATGCCCATCAGCTGCGGGCCGAAGCTGGCATCGCTGTTGCTCAGCGGTACGGCCAGGACGCCCCAAATACCCACGACGCCGTGGACCGAAATGGCGCCGACCGGATCGTCAATACGCAGTTTGTCGAACATAACAATTGAGCCGACCACCAGGATGCCGCCAATGATGCCGATCAGCGTGGCAAACATCGGTGAGGGAGCCAGAGGCTCTGCGGTGATCGCAACGAGGCCGGCAAGCGCGCCGTTCAATGCCATCGTCAAATCTGCCTTGCCGAACCAGACGCGTGCCAGAAGCAGTGCGCCGATCAAACCGCCTGCGGCGGCCATGTTGGTGTTAACGAATACCAATGACACCGCATTGGCTTCACCAACGTCCGATACTTTTAGTTCCGAGCCGCCGTTAAAGCCGAACCAACCGAGCCATAGAATCAGTGTGCCGAGCGCGGCCAGCGGCATGTTGCAGCCCGGTATCGCATTGACCTGACCGTCCTTGCCGTACTTGCCTTTGCGCGCGCCGAGCAGGAGTACGCCCGCCAATGCGGCCGTCGCGCCGCACAGATGCACGGTGCCGGAGCCAGCAAAGTCGAGGTAGCCCGCGGCTTTCAAAAATCCGCCGCCCCAGTTCCAAAAGCCCTGAACCGGATAGATGACCGCCGTAAGCACCACAGCAAAGGTCAGGAAGGCCCACAGCTTCATACGCTCGGCGACGGCGCCCGAAACGATCGACATAGCCGTGGCGACGAACACTACCTGGAAAAAGAAATCCGATAGATTCGAGTAGTAGGAATCACCGGCAATGGCTGCCGCCGCGTCGTTATCGCTGCTGCCCAGTGCGCCTGTGCCAAGCGTACCCAGACTTTGAAAGATGCCGCCTTCGAAGGCACCCGGGTACATGATTGTGTAACCACACAGCATGTACATGACGCTGGCGATCGAATAGAGGCCGACGTTTTTGGTCAAAATCTCCGTGGTGTTTTTCGCGCGCACGAGGCCGGCTTCCAGCATCGTGAAGCCGGCGGCCATCCACATGACCAGTGCACCCATTACCAGGAAATAAAATGTGTCGAGTGCGTATGCGAGCTCTGTGACCCGTCCGCTAACCGTTGCTAATTCTTCCACCCTGCGCTCCTAAAAATATGTTTTTGTTCAGACTAAACGGCTTCGGACCCGGTCTCGCCTGTGCGAATCCGGATGGCTTGCTCGATTGTTGTCACGAAGATTTTGCCGTCGCCGATTTTGCCGGTATGCGCGGCTTTGGCGATGACCTCGACGACCTGATCGAGCAGCTCGTCGATGACGGCAAGCTCGATTTTGGTCTTTGGGAGAAAGTCGACGACGTACTCGGCGCCGCGGTACAGCTCGGTGTGCCCGCGTTGACGGCCGAAGCCTTTGACTTCTGTAACAGTAATGCCCTGCACCCCCAATTCGGCAACGGCTTCACGCACGTCGTCGAGTTTGAAGGGCTTGACGATGGCGGTGATCATTTTCATTCGTCGGTCCTTTTATCCTGAAGCTCAGGTCAGCGCTCAAATACCCGACAGCTCGGGCATCCATCGGTGCAAAGCAGTTTTCGTGCCAGTTACGCGCAGGCCTTCAATTGCTTGTCCGCAGCCCGATTGACGCGCAATAGCTGCCCGTAATCCGTGCAGGTTCTTTATCGGGCGCACTGAAAAGGTGCGCGATAATCCACAGTACATAGTCAGGGCTATATTTAACTATTGTCCTGACCCTCGATGCGATCGCTGGCGGCTACCGCGGCGGCAACGGTCCGGGTGCGAGGCTCAACGCGGTCTACATCGGTCAGCTCGAGTCACGTGCTTCGCCGCTCAGCGACGCCCTTAATGCACCAAACTACATAGACACCCTGCATAATCCCTACGGAATAGTGCCTTACGTTCGCTACCGTCAAGAGTTGTAGTCCCGGCTATTTGTCGGTTTTGATGCGCACGGTGCGTGTCGCCCTGTTATCATGCGCGCCGTTCCATCTATATCGAGCAATACTATGAGCGATCAAGTGCAGCTTCTTGGCATCAGCAATGCCATCGTGGACGTGCTGGCGAAAGTGAGCGACGAATTTATTGCAGAACTGGGCTCGGTCCCGGGCTCGATGAATTTGATCGACGCCGACCAGGCCACCGCAATCTACGACAAAATGGGGCCCGCGACCGAAAGCTCGGGCGGCTCTGTTGCCAACTCGATCGCCGCCTTTGCCAATTTGGGCGGTCGTGCTGCCTATATCGGTCGGGTTTCTGACGATCAGCTTGGCGAAGTCTTTGCGCACGACATGAAGTCGCTCGGTGTGGACATGCGTCGTCCGCCACGTGCCTCTGAGGCCGCCACGGCGCGCTGCTACGTGATGATCACACCGGACGGTCAGCGCACCATGCACACCTATCTGGGCGCCTGCCTCGAGCTGCACACCAGTGACATCAGCGATGAGTCACTGGGCGTGCCGCAGGTCATTTTGATCGAAGGCTATCTGCTCGATGCGCCGCACGGCCCGGCATTGATCGACAAGGCGATTGAGATCGCCAGAGAACAGGACAGCGAAGTGGCGCTGTCACTATCCGATTCGTTCTGCGTTGAACGTCATCGTGATGCGTTCCTGCGTTTGGTGACCGACGAGGTCGACATTGTCATCGCCGATGACAGCGAAGCGATGATGCTGTTTGGCACCGATGACCTTGAAACGGCGCTAGCCGCCGCGGCCGATTTGGGGAACCTCTTTGCGGTAACGTGTTCTGCCGACGGCTCGATTATTGTGCGCGGCAAAGAGCGCATCGACCAAAGTGCCGATCCGGTAGAAAAAGTGATCGATACGACAGGCGCCGGCGACGCCTACGCGGCAGGCTTTCTCAGCGCCTACACGCAGGACAAGCCGCTGCGCTCCTGTGCGCGGCTGGGTTCGTGGTGTGGTGCTCAGGCCGTGCAGCAAATGGGTGCGCGGTTTGAAAGCGAGCACCTCAAGCGCGATGAAGAAAGCTGAGCGATCGAAGGAGTGGCATACCTGCCGCTCTTGACGACTAGATGGATTGGCAACTGTTGGGAATGCCCGATGGTCCCGGTGCAGAAAAGTACAGCAATCGGAAAATCGCCAGATCATTCACGTTGACGACACCGTCCTCGTTCAAGTCGATATTGGCATCTGCGATGACGCTGCTGGCCAGCAACGTGATGATTGCGGAAAATTTTGCAGTGCGTTCTAGATAGCGCATCGTTGTTTCCTGTTTTTTTCGTCGCACGCAATGTGCGCGAGCAGTTTTACGCCGCGTCAATCAGCCGCATCTGCAGCGCCATGCGAATCATGTCATCGAGCGAACTTTGACGTTCGTCGGTGGACAGGGCTGCGCCCGTGCGGAGGTGATCGCTGACGGTCACAACCGCCAGCGCCCGGGCGCCATATTCTGCCGCGACGCCATACAGACCGGCCGCCTC
>CAYGSQ010000022.1:4695-5770 GCA_964352435.1 uncultured Gammaproteobacteria bacterium
GCCGAGCACGCCGTACTTTTCCATGACGTCGAACATATCGACGTCGGGCGTATAGAACAGATCGGCCGAGAACAAATTGCCCACTTTGGTGGCCAGGCCCAGCGAGCTGGCCGCGGCCACGGCACGTGCCGTCATCGAGTAGTCCGCGATGGCGGCGAAGTCGTAGCCCTTGAAGCGAATGCGATTGACGTTGGAGTCGGTGCACGCGCCCATGCCAATGACCACATCGCGCAGCTTGGCGTCGGCGGCCAGTGCACCGCAGCTGCCGATACGCAGTATTTCTTTAACGCCGTAACACTCAATCAGTTCGGTGGCGTAAATGGAGGCGGACGGGATGCCCATGCCGCTACCCACGACTGAGACCGAGCGCCCCTGATGCGTGCCGGTGTAGCCCAGCATGTTGCGTACGTTCGTGACCTCGACCGCGTCGTCTAAAAACTCTTCGGCAATGTAGCGTGCGCGCAGCGGGTCGCCGGGCAGCATGACGAAATCGGAGAATGCGCCTTTCTCGGCGTTGAAATGTTTGGGCTGCATCATAAAAAGCTCGTACCGTAGTCCAGAGGTTTGAGGTCAAAGTGCCGGGCCAGCGTCTGGCCGATATCGGCAAAGGTATCGCGCCGACCGATGTTGGCGGGCGTGACTTTGGGGCCATAACACAGTACCGGGATGTACTCACGCGTGTGATCGCTGCCCGGCCACGTGGGGTCGCAGCCGTGGTCGGCCGTCAGGATCAACAGGTCGTCATCGTCCATCGTGTCCATCAGCTCGGGCAGGCGCGTATCAAAGTACTCCAGCGCCCGGGCGTAGCCGTCCACGTCGCGGCGATGCCCGTAGGCCGAGTCGAAATCCACGAAGTTGGTGAACACCAGCGTGTTGTCCTGCGCCTGGCTCATCGCGTCTTTGGTGGCATCAACCAGTGCTTCAAGCCCGGTGGCTTTCACCTTGTGACTGATGCCGCGCTGGGCGTAGATGTCGGCGATTTTGCCAATACTGACCACTTTGCCACCCGCAGCTACGAGATGGTCGAGTAGCGTAAGCGCGGGTGGCGGCACCGAGAAATCGCGCCGGTTGCCGG
>CAYGSQ010000022.1:5780-15886 GCA_964352435.1 uncultured Gammaproteobacteria bacterium
CGCGCAAAGTTGTCCGGTGCGTCGCCGACAAACGGACGCGCGATGACCCGGCCGACGTTATACGGGTCGAGTAATTCACGGGCGATGTGCGAGATTTCGAGCAAGCGCTCAAGCCCAAAGGTTTCTTCGTGGCAGGCGATCTGGAAAACGCTGTCGGCCGAGGTGTAGACGATGGGTTTGCCCGTCGCCATGTGCAGCACACCCAGTTCGCTGAGAATCGTGGTGCCCGATGCGTGGCAATTGCCCAGCACGCCGGGGATGCCCGCCCGCTCGATAAACGGCTCGAGGATGGTGGCCGGGAAACTGTCCACCTTGCTCGTGAAATAGTGCCAGTCGAACAACACCGGCACGCCGGCGATTTCCCAGTGCCCGCTGGAGGTGTCTTTACCGCTGCTAAGCTCCTGCGCATGGCCGTAGACGCCGACGGGTGTCATGTCGGCGCTGCAGCCGTCGGGCACGCTGCCACGACTGTCGCGTGCTGCGTGCATCAGGCCCAGGCTGGATAGATTGGGAATGTTCAGCGGGCCGCTGCGGCCTTGCGTCGCCTGACCGGCCGCGCAGCGCTGCGCGATATGGCCGAGGGTGTCGGCGCCAATATCATTGAAGTGCTCGGCATCGGCGGCTGCGCCCACGCCAAACGAGTCGAGTACCAGAAGAGTTGCTTTTGCCATGCCCCATTGTAGTACAGCGGGGGCCCCGACGGGGCGGTTGGTGTGCAATGCGCGTGGTGCCCGCGGCGTCCATGCCGCGCGCCACACGCCGTTGGCCCGACTGCAGGCAGTCGGGCCGTCAAATCAGTCGAAACGGGTCGAGAATGAAATGCCCCACACCCGTGGCTCGTTGACGAAGCCGGTGAGGTTGTTGAAGTCGATACCGCCGGTCAGCGACTCATCGTCGGTGATGTTGCGGCCAAACAGCGCCACGTCCCAGTTGCCATCGAGGCTCGCGTAGCCCACGCGCAGACCGCCTTCAAGCAGGTTTTCGTCATTGAACGATACGGACTCGTACAGGAAGAAATTTACTTCACTGCGGTAGGCCCAGTCTGTGATCGCAAAAATCTCGCCGCTTTCGCCCCATGGACGGGTGTAACGCGCGGTAAAGTTGGCGATCCATTCAGGCGCCTGTGGCAGCGAGTTGCCGTCGATGATGGCGCGGCCGTCTGCGTTGATGGTGTCCGTTGGGCGGCATGGTGAGCCGCAAACGGGCACCGAGATGTTCGGATCGTCAATTTCAGTGTGGTTGTAGCTCAAGCCGGCGGTCAGATACAGGCCATCTGCAACGGCCAGTTCCGCGTCCATCTCAAAACCGTAACCGATGGTCTGGTCCGCATTGAGCAGGCTGGCCGTGTTGGTGGTGCCGCCCACCGCCGTTAGCTGCTGGTCATCCAGTTGGTAGCGAAAGATCGCGCCGTTCAAACGCAAACGGTTGTCCATCAGTTCGGACTTCATACCGACTTCAAACGACAAATTGGTCTCGCTGTTGGCGATGGTCAGATCATTGCCAAACAGCGTGCGCCCTTGAACACTCGGTGCGCGAAAACCACGAGCTGCACGGCCGTAAAAGCTCATATCGTCAGTGAGGCGGTAGGTCAGACTGGCATCCCAGCTGACCTCAGAATCTTCGGGGTTGGCAAACTGGGGCGCCAGCGGACCGATGAAGCTGAAGGGGCGAGCGCCGACAAATTCTTTTTCCGTGTCGGAGAAACGTACGCCGCCGGACATCTGCCATTGATCATTGAAGTCATAGGTGACGTGGCCAAAGATGCCCAGGTCAGAGGTTTGCTGCTGCTGGGTGGCCAGCGCGCCGACGGAGATGCCTGGGCCGTCCAGTGCGCGTTGGATCACAGCCAGAGACTCGTCAAAGTAAAACACACCGGCCTGCCAGAACATGGCGTCAGACGCGTTGCCTGAAATCCGCACTTCCTGCGTAAGTTGCTCCACATCGGCTTCGGCTGCCGTGGTCGACTGGAAGGGAATGAAGCCCGGGCCCGTTGGCGTGCCGCCGTCAATATCGCCGACCGATACCGGGATATAAACGTCTTCATAACCGGTGATCGAGGTGATCGAGATGCCATTGCTGAAATCGTAGGTCAATTTCATCACGCCACCGAGCGATTCGAGTTCCTGATCGTTGCGGGCATTGGTGGTCACGCGCTCGCGATCAAAGCCGTCGGCAAAGTCGTTGCTGCCTTCGCGAATCAAGTTGGCGCGGAACACGCGTGCCGTGCCGTCAAGATCGCGGTTGTGGATATTGAACAACGCGCTGAAGTCGTCGTTCGGCTCCCACAAAAGCTGCACGCGGGCGGCGAATTCGTCGTAGCCTTCCGTGTCGTTGGCGGGGCCGTCATTCTTGACGTAGTCGTCGCGGCTTTGAACCAGGACTGAAGCGCGGGCCGACAAGGTGTCGGTGATCGGGCCGCCCAGTGCGCCTTCTACGTCGACTTGCTCAAAGCTGCCGAAGCTGCCGCTGAGGTAGCCATCGAACTCCTGCGAGGGCTTGCGCGAATCAAATTTGATAATGCCGGCAGGCGAGTTGCGGCCGAACAATGTGCCCTGCGGTCCGCGCAGGACTTCAACCCGGTCCATGTCAAACATGGGGAAGCCTTTGACGAACGGGTTTTCCAGAACTACGTCATCGTAGACCAGTGATACGGGCTGCGATGCGTTGGCATCAAAGTCCGTGTTGCCCAGTCCGCGGATATAGAAGCGCGGAAACGTGCGGCCAAATGATGACTCGATTAGCAGGCTGGGCAGACGAGCAGACAGAGCGCGAATGTCCGCACCGGCCGCGTTGATGACGTCGAGTTGTTCGCCCGACAACGTAGAGATAGACAGAGGTACGTCCTGGATGTTCTCTTCGCGCTTTTGCGCGGTGACAACGATTTCCTCCAGGGTGCCCGCTTGCTGGGCGAGGCTGACAGGCGCGCTGGTGGCCGCTAGAGTCGCAAGTGCGACCGGCGCCAGCAAAGAACAACAACGAGACAGCTTGGTACCCACGGCACGACTCCTTAACAAAAACGATATAACTAGCGATTGGGCCGCACTGACGAGGCGACGGCGCCGCAATAGTAGTACAGGATGCCCACCGGGTACATCCGAACGCGGCGGCTGGAGCGTTGTCAGACTGGCAACAAGCCCTTATCCTGTCGCTCATGATCGACCAGACCTACAAGACGGCCCGCCTAATTGCCATTGCGGTGCTGGGAAGTACCGTATTGATGACCGGTATTGCACTGCTGGTGCTACCGGGACCGGGAGTATTACTGATTGCCATTGGCCTTGGGATTTTGGCGCTGGAGTTCGCCTGGGCGCGGATCTGGCTGGCTAAAGTACGCCGCGGCATCAGTAAAGTCGGCCAGCAGCAGCGTTCCAGGCACCGCTAGTCAGCCCGTTGCCGGCCGCCGGACAGAGTCCGGCCTGACTTCTACAGCGGCGATTTTGGATTGAATTTCGCCTTGCGCTTGCCGCGCACAGCTTCAAGCCCTTCGCGAATATCGTCCTGACGAAAGCCCATAAACTCGAGCGCGAGTGATGCGTCAAATGCGGGCCCGGCGCTGCGCAACCAGTTGTTGAGTGCGTATTTGGTCCAGCGAATGGCGCTGTGACTCGACGTCGCCAGTTTTTGCGCGACTTTGGTGGCGCGCGGCAGCAGCTCGTCGTTTTCGACGCACAGGGACACCAGGCCAATGCGTTCCGCCTCGGTGCCGTCCAGCGCGTCGTTCGTCAGCAGGTGATATTTGGCCTTGGCCATGCCGCACAGCAGTGGCCAGATGATGACCGCGTGATCGCCAGCCGCCACGCCGAGATTGGTGTGCCCGTCCAGAATTTTAGCGTTCTTTGCCGCTACTGATATGTCGGCGAGCAGTGCCACGGCAAGGCCCGCGCCCACGGCTGGCCCATGGATGGCCGAGACGATGGGTTTGGAGCAGTTGATGACGTTGTAGACCAGATCGCGGGCTTCTTTCCACACGCGAGCGAGTGTGTCGGCGCTGTCGATCATGTCTTCGATCAAACTGAAATCGCCGCCCGCCGAAAAGCCCCGGCCTTCGCCGCGCACCAGTACGCAGTTGACCTCGGTGTCGCCGTCGATTTCGCGCCACACGTACGCCAGATCGCGATGCATGGTGGCGTCCGCCGCGTTAAGGCGGTCGTGTTGTGACAGCACCAGTTCGAGAATGCCGTCGCCCAGGTCATCAAACCTGAGTGACGGAAAACGCTCGGTATACAGCGTCAGATCCAGGGTTTTATCGCTCATCCGTCGACTCGCTCAATAATGGTCGCGACGCCCTGTCCGACGCCCACGCACAGCGTGCACAGCGCGTAGCGGCCGCCGGTGGCACGCAGTTGATAGGCCGCGGTCATCAGCAGTCGCGCACCCGACATGCCAAGCGGGTGGCCAAGAGCGATGGCGCCGCCGTTGGGGTTTACCTGAGGTGCATCGTCCGCCAGGCCCAGTTCACGCATCACCGCGAGTGACTGCGCGGCGAATGCTTCATTCAGTTCGATAACATCCATCTGGGCGAGCGTCAGCCCCGCTTGTTTGAGTGCCTTGTGGGTCGCGGGCACCGGTCCAATACCCATAATGGCCGGCTCGACGCCGACACTGGCGGCGGTCACGATGCGCGCCAGCGGCGTCAGCTTGTGATCACGCACGGCGTTCTTGCTCGCGACAATCAGCGCGGCCGCGCCGTCGTTGATGCCCGACGCGTTGCCGGCGGTGACGGTGCCGTTTTCACGAAACGGTGCGCGCAGCGCGGCAAGCTTGTCCGCGGTGGTGTCGGCACGCGGATGTTCGTCGGCGGCAAAAATAATCGGGTCGGCGCGGCGCACGGGAATTTCAACCGACATTATTTCGCTGTCGAAAAAACCGCTGGCCTGAGCGGCTGCGACTTTTTGCTGGGAGCGTAATGCAAAGGCGTCCTGATCCTCACGGCTAACCTGGAATCTAGCCGCCACATTTTCGGCGGTTTCGGGCATTGACTCGACGCCGTACTGTTCCTTGAGCAGGCGGTTGATAAAGCGCCAGCCCATCGTCGTATCAAAAATTTCGGCTTTGCGACTGAAGGCGCTGTCTGCCTTGGGCATGACAAACGGTGAGCGCGACATGGACTCGACGCCGCCCGCAATGAGCAGATCGGCTTCGCCCGTCTTGATGGTCCGCGCGGCGTAGTTAACCGCGTCGAGGCCTGAAGCACACAGGCGATTGAGGGTGATGCCGCCAGCGGTAATCGGCAGGCCAGCCAGCAGGCCAGCCATGCGCGCGACGTTGCGATTGTCTTCACCTGCCTGATTGGCGCAGCCGAAGAGCACGTCGTCGACCGCAGCCGGATCAAGGTCGGGTGCGCGTTTCAGTAATTGTGTGATAGGCAGCGCGGCCATGTCATCAGTGCGCACCGTCGCAAGCGATCCGGTGTAGCGCCCGATGGGCGTGCGTACGCCGTCACAAACAAAAGCATCTGTCATGGTAGGTCACTCGTTTTTGTTCCGTCCCAGTCGCCGAACGTGGCGTTGTCTTTGGCCAGCCGCGCCAGCAGCGGCGGCATCGGCCACCAGGCCGGATCGCGGCGTGCATGCTCGTGCACGCGCTCAACGATCGTGGCTAACCCGGTCTCGTCGGCGTAGCACATCGGGCCACCGCGATAGCGCGGGAAACCGTAGCCGTTCGCCCAGATCACATCGATGTCGCCAGGGCGCTGAGCGATGCCGTTGTCCAGCAGTCGCGCACCCTCAACAATGAGTGCATCGATGCAGCGCGTCAGAATTTCGTCGTCGTCAAGTTGGCGCTGCGCTATGCCCAGGCGTTTCGCTTCCTCATGGATCATGGTTTGCACATGCGGGTCCGGCTGCGGTACGCGCGAGCCTTGTTCATAGACAAAGGTCCCGGCCGCGGTCTTTTGTCCATAGCGACCCTGCTCAGCCAGCATATCGGCAACGCGGTAGTAGCGCGGGTCGGCCGGTTTGTCTGCCCGCGCCTGGCGTACCTTGTAGCCGACATCGAGTCCGGCGAGATCGCCGACCGCGTTCGGCCCCATCGCCATGCCGAAAGTTTTGAGCACGCGGTCAATCTGCTGCGGCGGCGCGCCCTCGAGCAGCATCAGTTGATTTTCGCGACCGTAGCCGTACAGCATGCGGTTGCCGACAAAACCAAAATCGTTGCCAACCACAACCCCCAGTTTCGCGATCTGTTTGGCAAACGCGAGGGCACTTGCGATGACCTCAAGTCGGGTGTCTGCACCGCGCACGATCTCAAGCAGTCGCATCACGTTTGCGGGACTGAAAAAATGCAGGCCAATGACATCGCCGGGCCGGGCCGTGGCGCGCGCAATCTGATCGATATCGAGCGTCGAGGTGTTGCTGGCCAAAATGGCGCCTTCTTTGCACACCTTGTCCAATTGAGCGAACACCGTTTCCTTGACGGCCATGCTTTCGAACACGGCTTCAATCACGATATCCGCATCGCCCAGTGCGTCGTAGTCGGTGCTGGTGGTCAAAAGCTCCATGCGCGAATCGCGCATTGTCTGTGTCAGGCGGCCGCGCTCAACCTGTTTGTCCAACAGTGCTTCGATCGTTTTGCGCCCGTGTTTGAGACCGTCTTTGGCGCTGTCCAGCAGCACCACCGGGAGGTTGGCATCCATACAAGCCAGCGCGATGCCGGCACCCATTGTGCCCGCACCAATCACGCCGACCGCGCCAATGGCGTGCACGGGCGTAGCCTTGTTGATGCCCGCAACTTTTGAGGCGGCGCGTTCAGCGAAAAACAAATGGCGCATGGCCGTGGATTGGCTCGACGCGAGACACGCGTCGAACTGCGCGCGCTCAACGACCAGACCCTCATCGAACGGCAGGCTGACCGCGGCCTCAACGCACTGGATGATGCGCTCGGGCGCCTCGAAGCCGCGTTTGCGTTTGGCGATGAATGCGCGGGCGTCGGCAAACACGCTGTCTGCGACCACGTCGAGTGTCAGATCACGTGCGCGTCTCAATGGTGCGTTCTGTTTGAGCAACTCGCGCGCAAAGGCCAGTGCACTGGCGTGTAATTCGCCCTTTGTGATGCGGTCAATAACACCGGCCTCCAGTGCGTCCTGCGCACCGATGGGCTTGCCTTCCAGCATCATGTTCAGCGCTTTTTCGGCCCCGGCCAAACGCGGCAGGCGCTGTGTGCCGCCAGCGCCAGGCAGCAAACCCAAATTGACTTCAGGTAAGCCGACGCGGGTTTGCTGATCGGCAATACGGTAGTGACACGCCAGCGCGGTTTCGAGCCCGCCACCAAGCGGCGTGCCGTGCAGTGCCGCGACCGTCAACTTGGTGCATTCGTCGATAACTTCCAACATTTGCGGCAGCCACGGCTCTTTCGGCGGCTGGCCAAACTCGCGAATGTCGGCGCCTGCCATAAACGTGCGTCCGGCGCAGATAATCACAATGGCGCGTACGGCGTCGTCGGCCTGCGCCGCGCGCACTTCGTCGACGATGCCCAGGCGTACGGCATGGCCTAGTGCGTTGACCGGCGGATTGTCGACCGTCACGACGGCAATATTGCCCTCGCGCTGCGCGCTTACAACCGTATTCATGGCGTTTCCTCTAAAAAATCAGAGCGTGTTGACTAGTGGGCCGCTAGGCCGTGTCGTAGTCCAGTTCGATTTCATCAGTCAGCGGTCGCGCTTGACAGGCCAGGATGAAACCGCGGTCGACTTCCCATTGTTCCAGCGCGTCGTTGTTGTCCATCTCGATGCGCCCCTTCGCCAGACGTGTGCGGCAGGTGGAACAAACGCCGGCTTTGCACGAGTACGGCAGATTGATGCCGTGGTCGCGCGCGGCGTCGAGCAAAAAGGCGTCGCTGTCGTCCATCGTAAAAGACTCGCGTTGGCCGTCCAGGGTGATGGTCACGCGCGTGCCCGTGGCGGCACCCGCAGCGCGCGGCGTACGTTTGACCGGCTTGCTGTCGAAGGACAGTGGTCGGAAGCGTTCACTGTGAATCTGCCCCGACTCAAACCCCTGGGCTTTGAGCTCGGCGGCGATCGTGTCGATCATGGGATTGGGGCCGCAGATAAAAATGTCGTGCGGTCGCCTCGACTGAAAAAATGCGGCGCTCAGTTCGCCTACTTTTGCGGCGTCAAGGCGGCCCTGATAAAGCTCAATTTCGTTGTCTTCCTGACTCATGATGAAGTGCAGGGACAGGCGCTCGGAGTAGCGGTTCTTGAGGTCCCACAACTCGTCACAGAACATCGTGGTGGACCGTTTTCGATTGCCGTAAAAAATAAAGAAATGGCTATTAGGTTCGGTGGCAAGCGTTGTACTGACGATCGATAGAATGGGCGTAATGCCACTGCCTGCCACGAAGGCGGCATACACTTTGCTTTGCTCGGGATTGAGTGGCGTACAAAACTGGCCGGATGGCGGCATGATGTCGACGGTATCGCCCACCTGCAATTCTGTGGCGACGTAGTTCGAGAACTGCCCGCCATCCTGTACCCGAATTCCAACTCTCAACCTGTTGTCAGCGACCGGGCTGAAAATCGAATACGTACGTCGTACTTCTTTGCCATCAATGGTGGCGCGCATCGGCAAATGCTGGCCCTGACGATAGCGGAACTCGCTCGCATGCTCGTCTGCCACTTCCAGTGTGAGTGCAAACGCATCGCGCGCCAGCAGAGACTTGTCGACCACCTTGGCCTGGCAAAAAACGTTCATTTGTCTATCTCGTTCAAATGCATTTGAAGTATTCAAACGGCTCGCGGCACGCGCGGCAGCGGTGCAACGCCTTGCACGGCGTTGAACCAAATTCACTGACTCGTTCCGTATCCGTGTTGTGACAATGCGGGCACTGGCGTGGACGATCGAGACCCAGCAGCGCGCGTTTTCGATCATGATCTTCGGTGGGTGGCACAATGCCGTAGTCCAGTAACTTTTGGCGCCCGATGTCGCTGATCCATTGCGTGGTCCACGGTGGTGACAACACGCGCTCAATTTCTATGTCGGCATAACCGGACTTGGTCAGCGCATTGATGACGCTTTGTTCGATAACCTCGGTCGCAGGGCAGCCCGAGTAGGTCGGTGCGAGGCCAACGGTAATCGTCGTATTGTCGATCGTGACGTGACGGACGATGCCCAGATCGACGATCGACAGGACCGGCACTTCCGGGTCGAGAACGGTATCCAGCACCGCGTGTACGTCGGCTTCGCGGGGCATCGACATGGCGGTGCTACCAACGGGCATCAGGATACGCACGAGGTAAATATTGCATCTCGGCCAGCAGGTAGCCCAGATGCTCGGTATGTGTGCCGCACTTGCCACCCGTTGCCATCCACTGTTCGGGCGGTACGGTCAAAGTGGCTTCGACCAACACGTCAGACACGGCGTCACGCCATGGCGCCGCCAGCGATTCCGGCGCCGGAATCAAGCCTGCTTTGACGGCGGCCGTTTCGCCGGGTGAGGTGGTCAGCATTTCGCCGGTATAGCGCCACAGTTCGTCGACGGCGTTTTGCACTCGCGTGTGACTCTCTGGCGTACCGTCGCCCAGCCGCAGCATCCATTTTCTGTGATGGCGCACGTGGTAGCGAATTTCTTTTTCGGCGCGGGCGGCGATTTGTGCCAGTCGCGTGTCGCTGGAGCGGGTCAGGGCCTGTAGCTGCAGCAAGTAAAAGGTCTCGTAAAAAAACTGCCTGGCGGTGTTGAACGCAAAATCGCCGTTGGGCAGTTCCACCAGCAACAGGTTGCGAAACTCGCCACCGTCGCGATGAAAGGCCAGCGTATCTTCGTCGCGTTTGTCATCATCGAATTCGGTCGCGTAGCTCAAAAAAAGCCGCGCCTGACCGACGTAGTCGAGGGCGAAGTTGGCGTTGGCCATTTCTTCCTCGAGCTCGGGCTTGGTGGTAACCAACTCACCCAGGCGCTGGCCGAGCACAAGGGCGTTGTCGCCCAGTTGCAGCAGCGTCGACAGCATGACCTGTGCGGGCAGTGCGTCGCTCACAGGTTGTCGACTCCGTCGGGCACATCATAAAAAGTCGGGTGGCGGTAAATCTTGTCGTCAGCCGGTTCGAATAAGGCGTCGGCCTGACCTGGATCTGAGGCCGTGATGGCCGAGCTTTGTACTGCCCACAGACTGACGC
>CAYGSQ010000023.1:0-15730 GCA_964352435.1 uncultured Gammaproteobacteria bacterium
GAACGTGACTACCCGGTCGCCCGGGCGGTTGATGAACTGCACGCCGCCAGCGGCAACCAGTCGCGCGCCGCGCGCTGAGATTTACGATGTTCTTGCGCTGGATGGCGTCCGCGGCAGCGGCGTGGCTGATCGGACTGCCCGTAGCACTTGCCTACGAATACAAGCACGACTTTGATCCGGCCGATCCCGCAACCTGGCCGGTGGTCGCGGTCATCATTGACGATCTGGGCGATCGTCCGATTCTGGGACGCCGCGCTCTGGCGCTGCCGGGTCCGGTTGCGTGCGCGATTTTGCCGCGTACGCCCTACGCGTCTGAATTTGCCCGCACGGCTTTTTTGCGCGGCAAGGAAGTACTGCTGCATCAGCCGTTGGAGGCTGCGACCAAAAACGAATTGCTGGGTCCGGGCGCGATTACGCGCCAGCTGACGTTGCCGCAAATGCGCTCAATGCTGCGGACCAATCTCGAGAGCATTGCGTACGTTAGTGGCGTCAACAACCACATGGGCAGTTGGCTGACCACACAGACAGGCGCGATGAACTCGCTGATGGCCGAAATTCGTGCCAACAACAATCGCTTTGGCGGCCTGTTTTTCGTCGACAGCGTAACCAGCGGCGCGACCGTTGCCCAACGCGCGGCCGCGGCGGCGCGCATTCCCAACGCCCGCCGTGATGTGTTTTTAGACCATGTGCAAGATTCCGAGCACGTCGCGCAGCAGTTGGATTTACTTAAACGTACTGCGCGACAACAGGGATTTGCTCTGGGAATCGGCCATCCATTCGCCGTCACGCTGGACGCTTTGGGGCAGGCGTTACCGCAGTTGGCCGCAAACGGGTATCGTTTGGTGTCCGTACGCGAGCTAATCGCCGTGCGTGAGGCGCGCAAACCTGATCACGAGGTGATGGCGTATGCGCCGCGAAGTGGTGTAACGACGCACCTGCAAAAGTAGAACAGTTAGGGGACTGACATGAAGAATCGATTAATTGGGGTCATCGCGGCCTGCTCGCTGCTGGGTGCATGCGGGGGCGACGAGCCGCCGCCCGAGCCGACGATGGAAGAAAAAATCGAGCAGCAAATGGCCAAAGCACCGGAGTCCATCGAGGGTGCGATCGAGGAACTGGTCAAAGGCTTTGGCGGCGAGCCGGTGGAAACGGTGTCGATTAAAGTTCTGCGTGACATGCTGCCGGAAAAACTGGCGGGCATGAAACGCACCAGCATTGAGGCGTCCAAAAACGGCGCGATGGGCATTACGATCTCGTCGGCCAACGCCGAGTACGAAGGTCTCGATCCCCAAAAGTATCAGACCCTGTCGATCAATATTCAGGACATGGGCTCGGCACAGGGCATGGTGCGCATGGGCCTGAACTGGCTCAATGCTGAAACCTACAACGAATCGGAAGACGGTTTTGAGCGCACGGCCGAGTACAAGGGGCACAAGGCATTCGAATCGTTTGAAGACAACGGTGCTTCGGCTAAGGGCAACAAGATGGTGTTCGTAGACGGACGTTTTCTGATCGATCTGACGAGCAAGAACGTACCGTTTGAAACGCTGGATGATGTGCTCGATACGCTACCGTTTGACGAGCTGTCCAAGCTCGCTAAGAACTGATGTGAGTGCGGCATGACTGAATCAAATCCCTACTCGGCGCCGGCCGCTGACCTGACTCGTGCACACCACGGTGAGTTTGCAATCACCGGACCCAAAGCCACCGGCATCGGGCGCGGCTGGGGCTGGATCTCGGAGGGCTTTTCCTACTTCATGAAAAACCCTGGAGTCTGGATCCTGACGATCGTCGTGGCGCTGGTCATCGGCATCGTCATGTCCGTCATCCCGATTCTGGGCCAGATAGGCTTGATGTCGACGTCTTACGTGTGGATGGCAGGCATCATGATTGGCTGCCATGCAATGGACCGTGGCAGCCCGTTAAAGCTTGAGTATCTGTTTGCCGGTTTCAAGAACCCCGGCAAGTTGATTGTCCTGTCCCTTGTTGCGGGCGTGGCCAGTACGGTGATCATGTTCGTCGCGGTTGGGCCGATATTCCTGCAGCTTTTGACGGCCGATGCGGAACCGAGTCCGGAGCTCATTGCGGCGCTGGCGGATCCGGTAACGTTTTGGTTGCCGTTTCTGTTTGGCATGCTTGCGCTTATCCCGCTGATGATGGCCATCTGGTTTGCGCCGGCGCTTATTGCCATCAACGACGTGTCGGTGGTGGAGGCGCTCAAACTCAGTTTTGTGGGCTGCCTGAAAAACGCTTTGCCGATGCTGTTGTACGGCATCATCGCCCTGGTTTTATATATTCTGGGAGCGATACCGCTTGGGCTCGGGCTGCTGGCGGTCTTTCCGGCGCTGGCCGCGTCGGTCTACGTTTCGTACAAAGAAATCTATATCAACTAAACGTCGTGCTGCGCAACGACATGGCGGCTGTCCGGCAAGCGGGCAGCCGCCGTTTTTTTGTACTAGCTTTTGAACGTGTCGCAGGCTTCGACGTTGCCGTTTTCAAGGCCGCGCTTGAACCAGGTCATGCGTTGCTTTGATGAGCCGTGGGTAAATGATTCGGGCACCACGTAACCGCGCGCCTGACGTTGCAGGTGGTCATCACCCACCGCCGCCGCCGCGCCGAGACCTTCTTCAATATCACCCTGCTCAAGAATGTTGCGCTGACGCTGGCCGTGATGCGCCCAGACCCCGGCATAGCAGTCGGCTTCCAGCTCCATACGCACCTGCAGCTGGTTACCATCGGTTTTGCTCATGCGTGCCTTTGCGTTTTGCACATTGAGGGCGCGACCCGTGAGGTTTTGCACGTGGTGACCTACTTCGTGGGCAATCACGTAGGCCAACGCAAAGTCGCCGTTGGCGCCCATTTTCTGGAGCTGCGATAAAAAGCTCAGATCCATATACAACATGCTGTCGCCCGGGCAGTAAAACGGCCCGCTCGCTGCCGACGCGTTGCCGCAGGCCGAACGTACCTGACCCTCGAACACGTATAGCTTGGGCTCAACGTAGCGGCGGCCCGATTGAGCAAACAACGGGCGCCACACGTCTTCGGTGTCGGCAAGTACCACGCTTAGGAAATCCATGACCGGTTCATTAGCCGGATTGCTTGTGGACGGCGCGGGCACCGTGCTGTTACCGCCGCCCGCCTGCTGCAATACCTGCGACGGATCGGCGCCAAAAAAGAACATGGCGATCAGCGCCATGATGATTGCACCGCCGCCAAGCGTTGCCCCCTGTTTGACGCGACGGCCGCGACCATCGATCAAATTCTTACTTCTGCGGCCCTTCTCCCAACGCATGCTCGTCCCCGATTCGTGGTGATTTAAGTGGTCAGCAAGTGTAGCAGGAGTGACCACAGCTTCGGACCAGGCCCAACGTGATCTTGTGTGGCGCGCTACGGCGTTTGACAGACTTGTGACTAATAGGTAATCTGATGGTTACTTATGAACAACGATTCAATGGACCTTGTATTTGCCGCCCTGGCCAGCGCCGCGAGACGCCACATGCTCGATCGCATACGCGATGCGCCCGGCTGCAACCTCAAAACCGTCTGCGGTGACTTCGATTTCAGTCGCGTCGCCGTGATGAAGCACCTGGCCGTGCTCGAAAAAGCGGGCCTGATTGTGTCAAAGAAGACCGGGCGGGAGCGGGCTTTCTACTTCAACCCGGTGCCTATCCAGCTGATTCACGAGCGCTGGACCGACGAGTACAGCGCCCACTGGGCCGGCAAACTCACTTCATTCAAATATCGCCTCGAGCAAGGCGAAGGAGACTGATCATGGCTAAAAGCCCCGACGAAATGGCCCGCAGCATGCTGGCCAACGTGCCCGAGAAAACCGGCAAAACCATGGCGCAATGGCGTGCCATTCTAAAAAAATCTGCGCTGACCAAGCATGGCGAGCAGGTCAAACTCCTTAAGACCGGCCACGGCGTTACTCACGGTTTCGCCAACCTGATAGCCACCGTCCACCGCAACGACGGCAAGCTGGCCGCCGGTGATGACGATGCGTTGGTCGACGCGCAGTACGCCGGACCCAAGGCGGATCTGCGGCCCATTTATGAAGCCGTGCGCAAGGTGGTTGAGAAGCTGGGCAAGGACGTCGCCATTTCGCCCAAGAAAACCTGCGTCAGTTTTCGACGCAGCAAGCAATTTGCGCTGATTCAGCCCTCGACCCGGACGCGCGTCGATCTGGGGATTAACCTCAAGGGCGTGGACCCCGAAGGTGCACTGGAAGCGTCCGGCTCTTTCAACGCCATGGTCAGTCACCGTGTGCGCCTGAGCGCCCCCAAAGACGTTGATGCCAAGGTAAAGCGCTGGCTCAAACAAGCGTACACCGCCGCCTGAACACCGACCGAGGTCCCAACATGAGCAACGAAAACACCGCCGTCTTTCGCGTCTTAATCAACGCGCCGATCGACAAAGTCTGGGCCGAACTGACGCGTACCGAAGTCATCCTGCCGTTCTTCTTTAACGCCACCTGCGATACGCCGACATTGCGCGAGGGCGCCCCCGTGCGCATGCGCACCGGTAAGGGCAAGTACACCTCGGTTGTGGGCGAGGTACTGGAATTCAATCCGCCCACTCGCTATCGGCATACGTTCAAGTTCACCAATCTGGACGATCCGCCCTGTGAGGTGTGCTACGACCTGCGTGAGCTTGATGGTCAAACCGAGCTCACCCTGACCAATATCAACGTGCCTGCCGGAACCAAGACTGAGCAATACATGACTCAGGGCGGTACCTTCATTACGCAAAATCTCAAAGCCTTGATCGAAACCGGCAAAGCGACGGCGTCGGGCCGCTTGGCTCTGCTCATGATGGGCTTGATGGCACCGTTTACACCCAAACGTTGCCGCTCCGAAAACTGGCCCTGACGCAACCGGGTCGCGGGTATACTGCGTAACGATGCCCGCCAATGATCCACCTGTCCTCCCGCGAATTCTTGCCGTCCTGCTGGGGCTGGTCGGACTGGTTGTGTTGTATCTGGACGTCGTGCAGGAAGCGTCCGTTGGCCACCGCGTTGTCTTCGACGGTCCGCATCAAATAGGCGATCACACACTGCGCTTGCGTGAACGCGCCGCTGCGGCCGGGGTGAGCGTGGACATCCTGTTTGGCGCGGCCGTTATTGCCGGCACGGCGCCCGTACCGGTTGTCGCGGATGCTTCACCCGATCACTACACCCAACGCTACGGCTCGCGCTACGCGCTACTGGCGCCGGCCACCCTGCGCGGTCCCTGGCATTTGCTGGAGTTGTCCATCGGCGTTTCAGGCCAAACCCACCGCAAGCTCGAACTAAATGAAGACGGCAGGTATCGCGTTTTGCCACTGGGCCCAGCGACATCGTCCACGCGCTTGCTGGTGCCCGCGCCAACCCTGATATTGCTGGCCATTGCGTTGCTTGTTGCGCGCGGTCTGCGGACTCCGTTCCCCGCAAACCCCACAGTGCTGTTGGTTCTGCTGACGGCGGCGGCTGGGGCATTTCTCGCTTGGCCGATCATGCTCAATGCCGGCATTGCGCAGGCACTGCCCGCCGCCGCATTGGGCCTCGCTGCAACGGTGCTGGTGGCGTTGGCCGGTGGGCCGCGCGCCCAGCGTTGGGTTGGATGCCGCACGCGCCTGCAACGACTGGTTCGCGGCGCGCTGATTGCGTGCCTGCTGCTCGGTGTGTTTGTCGCGGTAACCGTAAATGTTCATGGATTTATCACCCCCGTGTTGCGACCGCCGGGTCAGGCCCTTAGCCCGGGCGACTGGTTCATGCAGGACTTCATCATGCCGACATTTGCGCTCACCTTTTTGGGACTGCTGCCCGCGTTGATTGGTGGCAGCCTCTATGGGCTGTCTCTGAACGACGCACCTGCGCCTCATGCATAAGTGGCTCTTGCCATGTCTGGTGTTTGTGGGATTTTGCGGTTGTACCAGCGACGCCCCACCGACAAATCCGGCGGCCTTGCCAGCGTGGCTGGGGCAACAAATCGACGTTGTGCAGCGCGAACCGGTCACCAACCCGCCGGTAGTTTTCATGAGCTATCACTATCGCGGGCAACGCGTCTTCTATCGTCCCCCGTACTGCTGCGATGTCCAAGGCGTGGTTTACACCGAAAATGGTATGAAATTGTGCCACCCCGACGGCGGCTTTACCGGCAAAGGTGATGGCCGCTGCCCGGCCTTTGCGGCGCTCGCCACCGAATGCGCAGTCGTCTGGCGCGACCCACGCGCTAAAAAGCCCGGCCGCGATCTATGCGCTATCCGTGACGCGTCAACGGCACCGCTCGAATAGCACCAAACCCGTCGTCCGCATCGTATATCCTTGCGGACTACGTTTTGACGTGAAGGACTGAATGATGAACAACGCACTCATGCTCTATCCCATGGCCGCACTGGTTTTGTTGACCACCATTTGTGCCGTGGTCATGCTGCGCCGGCGTATCGCTGCCGCGCGCGCCCGCACGGTGCACCTCGACAGCTTCAAGACCAATCAATTCGACGAGAACGCGCCGGCACTGATGCTGCAGGCGGGCCGCCACTACGCCAACCTGTTTGAGATGCCGGTGCTGTTTTATACGGCGAGTGTCGCGACCATGGCGCTGAATCTGACTGACTCGGTGCTGGTGATCCTGGCGTGGTTGTATGTGGCCGCGCGGCTACTGCACACCCTGATTCACATGAATGCCAATAACGTGTTGCACCGTCTGCGCGCCTTTGGCCTGAGTTTTCTGCTGCTCCTGGCCATGTGGGTGTATCTGACCTTGCGTGCGGCAGGCTTGGTGTAAGCCGCGCATTCACGGATGAATCCAGTACAATGACGGGCTTGCCTAACGAGTAACAGGAAACTCTATGACGCGTCCAAGCGACACACGAATTTGTGTCTACCACGCCCCCGATCCTATTGAGGGCAATCTGATTCGTGGCTTGCTCGAGTCTTCGGGTATTGACGTTGAACTGCGCGGCGAAGCGCTGGCGGGAGCCTATCCCGGCATTCCCAAGATCAGCGAAACGCGCGTGTTCGTTGCCCCCGAGCGACGCGAAGAAGCCAAGCGCATCATCGTGCGCTATGAAACTCGTAACGCGCAGAGCCGTCACTGGACCTGTGCGCAGTGTGGCGAAGCCAACACGGCGGCGTTCGAAACCTGTTGGCAATGCCAGAGCGCGTCGCCCAATGAGCCGCGAGTGCGTAACTGATGTCGATCATTGTTGCCGTCCGCAAGGGCAATATCGCGGTCATTGGTGCTGACACGGCCGAAAGCGAGGACGATCTGGTGATCAGCGCCAAATACATTGTCAATCACAGCAAGTTGCTACACTCCGGTGACA
Source organism: uncultured Gammaproteobacteria bacterium (assembly GCA_964352435.1). Taxonomy (GTDB): domain Bacteria; phylum Pseudomonadota; class Gammaproteobacteria; order Steroidobacterales; family JBCCMA01; genus JBCCMA01. Next base: position 7,306 of record CAYGSQ010000023.1, read on the forward strand.
GCGTCGTGGGTTTGGCGGGTTGGTCTGCAACCCAACATATTATTGAGTCGGTTGTGCGCAGCCAGAAACTCGAGCTCAATTTCAGCAGCGGCATCGAGATTTTTGAGACCTCGCGCAAGCTGCACGAGCTCATGAAGACCGAATACTTCATGGACCCGCAGGAAGAAAAAGAACAGCCGGTCGAGTCGAGCCAGATTAGCGCTTTGATTGTTAATCCGTCCGGCATATTTGAATTGGAGAGCTACCGTTCGGTTGCGCAATATACGCGCTTCTGGGCCATTGGTTCGGGTAAACGTCTGGCGATTGGGGCTATGCACGCGGCCTACGATCTGCTCGACGATCCACAAGACATTGCACGCGCCGGCATGCTGGCTGCGTGTGAATTCGACGACGGCTGCAGTCAGCCGATCGAAATGAAAAGCGTAACGCTTAAATAAGAAACCATTAGGAGTGTGGGCATGAAGTTCAGAGCAATGATTTTCTCGGTGGCACTGGCATCGGCGTTGGTCGGTTGCGGGGAGACGCCGGAACCAACGGTGGCCAAGCCGGCAGTGCCGACGCAAGACGTTGCGACATCGGATGCGCCGACGCTACTGGAATCGTCACGCGAGCGTTTGAACATCTACGCAACGTTTGCACTGACCGCGGACCTGTCCCATCTGAGCGCCAACCAGAAAAAAATGCTGCCGCTTTTGATCGACGCGGCCAAGATTATGGACGATCTTTTTTGGAAGCAGGCCTACGGTGACAAGCAGGCTTTGCTTTCGTCCATCGCCGACCCGGCCGTACGTCGCTTTGCCGACATCAACTATGGCCCGTGGGATCGCCTTGATGGCGACGCACCGTTTTTGTCCGGCGTGGGCGCCAAGCCGCTGGGTGCTCAGTTCTATCCAGCTGACATGACCAAGGAAACCTTTGCAGCGGCGTCTGTACGTGGCAAGCAGGGTTTGTACTCGGTGCTTAAAGAAGACGAAGAAGGCGGTCTTGAGGTAGTCCCGTATCACGTTGAGTACGCAACGTCGCTCGAAAAAGCGGCGGGCCTGTTACGCGAAGCGGCGACGCTCGCGGATGACCCTGAGTTCCAAAACTACCTGAACCTGCGCGCTGAAGCGTTGGTGACGGATCGCTATCAGCCCAGCGATCTGGCGTGGATGGACATGAAAAATAACGCCATTGATGTCGTGATCGGTGCGATTGAAACGTATGAAGATCTACTGTTCGGCTACCGTGCCTCGTACGAGGCATACGTGCTGATCAAAGATCTGGAATGGAGTGAACGTCTGGCTCGCTTTGCGTCGTTTTTGCCCGAGCTGCAGCGCGGCTTGCCGGTCGACGATGCTTACAAAACCGAAACCCCGGGTTCGGACTCTGATTTGAATGCCTACGATGTCATCTACTACGCGGGTCACAGTAACGCTGGCTCCAAGACCATCGCGATTAACTTGCCCAATGACGAAGAAGTGCAGCTCCAGAAAGGCACGCGTCGGTTGCAGCTCAAAAACGCGATGCGCGCCAAGTTCGACAAAATCCTTCTGCCGATTTCCGAGGTGCTGATTGCGCCACAGCAGCGGTCGCACATCACGTTTGACGCGTTTTTTGGCAACACGATGTTCCATGAAGTGGCGCACGGTCTCGGCATCAAGAATACGATCAATGGCAAAGGCATGGTGCGTACCGCGCTGCAGGAGCTGGCGTCGGCAACCGAGGAAGGTAAAGCCGATATTCTTGGTTTGTACATGGTCACACGCTTGCATGAGAAAGGCGAAATGCCCACGGGCGAGTTGATGGACAACTACGTGACGTTTCTGGCCGGCATCTTCCGGTCGGTGCGCTTTGGCGCGACCAGCGCGCACGGACGGGCCAACATGGTGCGGTTTAATTTCTTCAAGGAAATGGGTGCGTTTCAATACGATGAGGCCAGCGGTCACTACCGTGTCGATTTCGACAAGATGCAGGTTGCTATGGCGGCGCTTACCGAAACGCTGCTGACGTTACAGGGTAATGGTGACTATGAAGGCACCAAAAAACTGATGGACGAGAAAGGGATTGTGCCGGCCGATTTGCAAAGTGCTTTGGATCGCCTGGCCAGTGCGGGTATTCCGGTCGACATCGTGTTTGAACAAGGCTTGGCGCAGCTCGAGCTGTAGGCTACTCGCTCGGCGTTTTCACCACGTTCTTGGTGCATGTCTGCATCGTTGATGTCCGCCGGCCCCAACGCCGCAGCCGCTCGGGATCGGATTTTTCGCTTAGCTTCGAATGCGCGAAAAACCCAATCCCGACCGACGGCGGCTTGGGGCCTCGATCATTTCGTGAATATGGCGGGTTAGTGGGCGTCGGTCTCTTTTTTTCTAGAGTCTTAGCGCTTCTTTATAGTGTCTACGGCAGGTCGATACATAGAGTTCGTTGCCGCCTATTGCTACCTGCTCGCCGTCGGCGACCGGTGTACCGTCTTCGTTCATGCGGACCACCATTGTGGCTTTCTTGCCGCAGTGACAGACGGTTTTGATCTCGTTGAGGTTGTCGGCCCAGGCCAACAGGTAATGACTGCCGGCGAACAGCTCGCCCTGAAAATCGGTGCGCAGGCCGTAGCACAGCACGGGTACGTCGAGACGATCACAGACCTCACCAAGCTGGAATACCTGATCTTTGGTCAGGAACTGGGCCTCGTCGATGAGCACGCAGTGGATTTGCTGTTGCAATGCTTCGCGGCGTACGTAGGCCAACAGGTCTTCGTCTTCCGACACGCTGATGGCCGCGGTTTCGATGCCGATGCGGGACTTGACCAGACTGTCTCCAAAGCGGGTGTCCACGGCCGGTGCGAACACCAGTGTGTTCATGCCGCGCTCGCGATAATTGTGGTTTGACTGCAGCAGGGCCGTCGACTTGCCAGCATTCATCGCGGAATAATAGAAATAGAGTTTTGCCATCACAATATTTTATCAGAAGCGCCGCGTGGGCGGTCGGCAATATGCTAGCCTGAGCGAGTTATGAGCACAGCTGTAAACGACATCGACTATCGGGACGGCGCCCGCGTTATGGACGACATTCGGGGCGCGGCCGCGCGCCTGGACGGCGTCGCTCGACGCACGCCGGTGATGACCAGTCGTACGCTGGACGAACGGCTCGGCGGGCAGGTGTTTTTTAAGTGTGAAAATCTCCAAAACGTTGGCGCGTTCAAATTTCGCGGTGCGTACAACGCCCTGTCGCAACTGACGCCGGCGCAGCAGGAGGCGGGCGTACTGACGTATTCGTCCGGCAATCACGGTCAGGCGGTCGCGCGTGTTGGGCAGTTGCTCGACATACCGGTTGTGGTGGTAATGCCTGCTAACTCACCGCTGTCGAAACTGGCCGCGACGCGGGGCTACGGTGCGCGGGTCATAACCTACGATCCTGGCGTGCAAACTCGCGAAGCGCTGGCCGCACAGTTGCCGGAAGCGTCTACCCATACGCTGATTCCACCGTTCGACCACTACGATGTGATTGCGGGCCAGGGCACGGCAATCCTCGAACTATTTGAGCAGGCCAATGCGCTGGACCGCGTGCTGGTACCCACGGGCGGCTCCGGACTGTTGGCGGGTAGCTCCGTTGTGGCGCACTTTTGCGGTGACGGGTGCCAGGTTATTGGCGTGGAGCCGGCGCTGGCCGATGATGCCGCGCGCTCTTTGAAAAGCGGTCGCATCGAAGTGGCTCACGATACGCAGCGCACCATCGCTGACGGCACGCGCACACCGAGTATTGGCCAGCGTAATTTCGCCTTGCTCAAGCAATACACGCACGACATCGTCACCGTCAGCGAAGCGTCAATCGAGCAGGCCGTACGCTTTATGTTCGAGCGCATGAAACTGGTGGTGGAGCCATCCGGCGTATTGGGTCTGGCAGCGTTGTTGCAAGGCGCAGTACCCGCCGCTGGTCGCACCGGCATTATCGTCAGCGGCGGTAACGTCGATGGCGCAGTTATGAGTCGCATACTGGGCGGCACGGACTTGTGATTGCGCGCCGCGAGCTGATCATCAGCACGGCAGGCGGTTTCCCTTACCTTTTTGCCCACGGCGTTTTACTGCTGACGGCTGGGTTGGTGTCCTTTGCGGCGCCGGCTGCCACGGCTGCGCTGGTGTATGCGGCGCAAGCACCGTTGGCGTGGCTTGGGTCAGCGGCGCTTGGACGCATGGTGGGTGCACCCATGTTGCGTCAGGCGCGGGACCAACGTCGGGCGTTGGCCTCAATCTACGCGATGCCACTCATCGCACTGCCGGCGTTGTTGGTCGTAGCATTGCAGCAGCCGCACCAGGTGCCCATGGTGCTGGCGGTTGTTTTCGCTGCGCACTTGCTGCCGTTGGGCTGGTTGCTTGGGTCGATCTATTTCGTGGTGGGTGGTGTCTTGGTGGCATGTGTTACGGCGCTGCTCTATTTGTTGATGGGCAAGGGTGCTTTTCACTTTGTTGGACTGGTGGTCGGCAGCGGGCTGATTGTTGCGTCCTGGTTCGCCTATCGCTTTGCCGAACGCTACACGATGCGAGCGGGTGATTAGCGAGCACCCCGGGCTCGCAGCGGCCGGTTAGAATTTGGCCGCCGCGTGCTGCATGCCCAGCGTATGCGCGGCCAGCGATCGTTCGCGAGTGCCGTCACGGACGAAGTCAATCAGGTCAGGCCAAAAGTGCGGGTGGTTGTGGAGCCGCGCGGTGAGGGCCGGGCGCCCGCCAAACGCACAGTTGGTCAGCTTGCCCAGCGGTTGCGATCCGAGTAGCTGCACCGTCTCCTCCGTCATGCCCAGCAACAAGCGCGCCATGTCATCGTGGTGTTGGCAGATCTGGCGGGTGTACAGCAATGTTGCGAGCACAAAGGCGCCAGCGGAGGGCGACACGGCAACGGTCTGATCGGGTGCTGCGGTGGCCGCGTCGCTGGCCAGCACGTCGCGCCAAATGTCGGCCTGACCGAAGCGCACATCAAACAGGCTGTAGGGACAGGTTGCGAGTCGTTCCAGTGCCATGTCATTCAATGAACCCAGCGTGGCACGAACGCAGTCGTCCAGCCCAGCGGTGGTTTCGGGCTGGTCATCACTTAAAAGCAACGATAGAAACTGTCGATTCAGGCCATGCAGATCGCCCAGTAAGGTGCTTTGAGAGCGGCGGGCAGGTCGGCTCAGGTAGCTTAGTTCGTCCATGGTCGTTGTTCTCGCGGCGGCAGGGTCCCAAGTTTCATTTTGGGGTGTGACTACACCCTTTGCCCATGTCCAAAACGGGGTATATCGCGGACAAAGTCCGATTCGCGGAGAGGGGCCTCAAGGCGTATAGTTTTTTCTACTTTGGGCTCCAGAGCACAATTATGCTAGGTTTTCGTGAAATCGTGTGCAAATTTGTACAAAAAACGGGGGTGTTGCGAGTGCAGTGCAACATAAATGAGCCATGGTGAGGGTCACTGATACGCGCTACGCCCGGGAGCGTTCCCAGCTCGAACTTGCGCTCGAAATGATCGCGTTTGAAGCCCGCACACGCACCATTCGTGGCTGCACCGGCCTGTCCGACGACCGCATCCGCAAGCTCTACAGCACCTACTTCAAGCACGGTGGCGGCGCGACCGCCGTGCGTCGTCAGCGCGGCAAGTCTCCGCGCCGCATCGAGGTCTTTTTTCGCACGCCCACCGCACAGATGGAGGCAACCACCCTGGCGTTACTCATGGTCCACTACGGTCTGTTTGCCGTGGCGGTCGACGGTACACTCACGCCCACATTCGCACGCAGCAATATTCGCTTTGGTCGCCGCCTGTGCCGGGTCTATGCCCTCTTCCATACCGTGTGTCCGGCATCGAATCTGTCGTTTGAGCAAGCCTGGTCTTTGTGCCGTGCGCTGGAGCGTGGCGACGAAATGTCGCTGGTCAACTGCGCTGACTGCGCAGGCCAGTTTGTCTACGATCTGTTGTCGGCCGAGGCCAGCGTGTGCCCGTGTTGTCAGATGCGCGAGCCTACGGCGAATGGCGTGCAACGCTGAAGTTTGCCCGCCTGCTGCTCAGTGGCGCGAGACCCGTGCAGAAAAACAACCGGGCTTCGCGTAGTGCAAGTGAATGTAAGCGATCCGCTCATGGGCGAACATTTGTTCCAAGTGAACGCAAGGCTAGAAGCTGCGCCCGAGGAGCTCAATTCGAATTTCGCTAAGTTCGCGTCGCCTCGAGCAGGCGCGAAAAATAAAACGGTGCCTTGTTCAGCGATCGACGTTGAATAGCCCAGCCGTTCGCCTCCAGCGCACGCGCCACATCTTTCTCCCGATGCAGATACGCGCGCGTGGCCTTGCTTGGCCCGGGGAAAAAATCGCCCACCTTTTTTAGCGCGGAGTACAGCGCGGTTTTGGGTGCAAAACTCAGGATCACGCGATGGCTCGCCAATGAACTCAAATGCGTGATCATCTGATTGGCCTTGCTTTGCGGATAGTGAATCAGCACGTCCAGGCACACGACCGTGTGATAGCGGCCGTCAACGTCCTCCAGGTCCAGCGCCGCAAACTCCGGCATTTTTTCCGGGTCAAGCTGCCCGGCCAGCGCGGCTTCGGCACGCAACCGCGCCTCGATGACCATCTTTTCCGATATGTCGCTCGCATAGACTTTCGCGCCCATGGCCGCCAGGGGAATGGCAAGACTGCCGACACCGCAGCCCGCGTCACAGACCGTTTGCTGTGTAAGCTCCGGGTCGTCTGCCAGCCACGCCAGCACGTTGTCGATCGTCTTTTGGTGGCCCGCGCGAATGTTGCGCTGGACCTTGTTGACGTCACCATCACCATAGATGCGTTGCCAGCGGTCAAAGCCGGTTGCGTTGAAATACTCGCGAACCACTTTTTTATCGTCAATCTTCGAAGTTGTCATGGTGAGCGTTGTAAGCCTTTGATGGATATTAAGATGCAAAGTGTCTGTCGATCGGCGCAAGTATGCCACCGCCGGGCCCGTTACTCGCGGTCGGGCCAATTGTCGCATCGCAGCACTTTAATCGTCGTAAGCACAGAGCACCCAAGCTTGGCAACTTTGCCGCCACGCCCACCCATGCGCTAGAGTCAGTTGTCCAAGAGTCCGGATACGAAATTTTGCCCCCGTTACCAGATCCACATGCCCTGTTTACTATGGGCTTGACCATCGTTGCGCTCGTGTTGTTCTCACGCGATCGCATTCCACTCGAGACGTCGTGTCTTGCGGTGCTGGTGGCATTGGTTACGGTATTTTTCCTCGCGCCTTACGACAAAGGTAGTGGCCCTTTAATAAGTGTCCGCGAGTTTTTCGACTTCTTTGGCAATCAGGCTGTGGTTGCGATTGGCTCCTTGATGATCATCGGCAAGTCGATGGAAATGACCGGCGCGCTTGCGCCCATTGTGCGCATCATGACCAGCGGTTGGAAGCGGCGGCCTAAAACCACGCTGTTGCTGACTTTGTGCACCAGCGCCATTGCCAGTGCTTTTTTGAACAACACGCCCATCGTGGTCATGATGCTGCCTGTGCTGGTTGCTGCGGGCCTGCGTACCAACCAATCGGTGTCGGGGCTTTTGATGCCGATGGGTCTTGCAACGATTATCGGCGGCATGGCGACGACCATCGGGACGTCGACCAACTTGATGGCCGTCGATATCGCCGCGGACCTCGGGCTAAGTCTGACCGGTCTGTTTCATTTCACCCTGCCGGTGCTGGCAGCGGGCTCCGTGGGCATTGCCTTTTTGACCTACGTGGCGCCAAAGATGTTGCCCGAACGCACGCCGCCGATGGCCGATACGTCGCCGCGGGTGTTCAGTGCCATGCTGCATGTCACCGAAGGCAGTTACGCCGATGGCCGCAGCTTGACCGAAGTGCTCGCCCAAACTGAAAAACGCATGCGCGTCAGTCGTATTCAGCGGGGCAAGGACCTCTACGGCGAAGCGTTGTTCATCACCAAGCTGCCGTCGGTCATGCTGCAACCCGGTGATTTACTGTACGTTGAAGACACACCGGATCGGCTCAAGGAATACGAAGCTGCGCTGCAGGCTACGCTGCACAACATCAACGACAAAGACACCGCAGTGCCCATCGATGAGTCGCATCCATTGGTGGCTGAAGGACAGTCGCTGGCCGAGGTGGTCGTCACCCGCGGCTCCGTGCTGCACCATCGTACGCTCAACGCAGTCCGTTTTATCGAACGCTACGGGCTCCTGCCGCTGGCCATTCATCGCGCCCAACCGCAGGCCGTGGATACTGACGGTGACATCGGTGAAATTCAGCTGCGCGCCGGTGACGTGTTGTTGGTGCAAGGCTCCAACGAAACCGTCGGCGAGCTCAAGCGCAGTGGTGAGCTGCTGGTGCTCGACCCCAGCTCCGAATTGCCGCACGGCCAGCGCGCGACGCGCGCCACCATTATCTCAGGGTTTGTCATCCGCACGGCTGCTTACGGTTTGCTGCCCATTCCCCTCACCGCCAACATCGG